>DATHRJ010000339.1:0-6093 GCA_035465455.1 Lysobacter sp. | reverse complement strand
GGGACGGACGTTCGCCGGCTATCGCCTCTACACCGAGGCCGACATCCACCGCCTGCGCTTCATCAAGCGCTCGCGGTCGCTGGGCTTTTCCACGAAACAGATCGAGACCCTGCTGGGCCTGTGGAACGACCGCTCGCGCGCCAGCTCGGAGGTGAAGAAGCTGGCGCAGGCGCACGCCGACGAACTGGCGGCGAAGATCGCGGAGATGCAGGCGATGCAGCGGACCCTGCAGGACCTCGCCCGGCGTTGCCACGGCGACGGCCGGCCCGAGTGCCCGATCCTGGATGACCTGGCGATGGCCGACGATCAACTACCGGCAAAACGCCGGCGATGATGAGCAGGCTGCAGCGACGCGGGCATGCGAGCCCGCGTCGCTGCGACCGGTTACTGGCCGTGTTGCGCGAACGCGGTGGTGCCGCCGTCCTGGCCGACGAGTTCGACCGTGTACGGCTGGATGGTGCCGTCGGGCACTTCCATGCCGGGCGAACCAGCCGGCATGCCGGGAACGACGAGGCCCTTGGCGTCGGGTTTCTCCGCCAGCAGGCGCTTGACGTCCTCGGCTGGCACGTGGCCTTCGACGAAGTAGCCGTCCACTTCGGCCGTGTGGCACGAGCCCTTGCCCAGTGGCACGCCGACGCGCTCCTTGATCGTATTGACGTTGTCGACGTCGCGGACTTCCACCTGGAACCCGGCCTCGCGCATGTGGTCGACCCACAGGTTGCAGCAGCCGCAGGTGGCGCTCTTGTGCACCACCACCAGCGGCAGCGCACCGACAGCGGCTGGCGAGGTACCCGCATCGGCGGTGACCTGGGTGGCGACGACGTCGCTCGCGGCGGCCTGCTCGGTCGTGGCGACGGCAGCCGGAGCCGGTTGCGGCGCCTGCGCGCAGGCGGTGAGTGATGCGACCAGGGCGAAGCTGAGGGCCAGGGGCGCGGTTGTACGTGACTTCATGGGTTCTACCTCGCTTGTTACGCGCCCTTCTTCGGGCGCGACGACCAATGGATGTGGACGATCTTCCAACCGTCCGCCGTGTTCCTGAGCAGCATCGTCTCGGTGCTCAACAGTGTCAGCGGCTTGCCGTCCCTGCTGGCATGCAGCTCGCTCTCGCTGCCGATCCACACCAGGTCGCCTTCGACCCGCGCGCGACGCCGCGTCAGCTGGCTGTGCGTGCCCTTGAGGAACTGCGCGTCGCTCTTGGCATGATGCCCCAGGTATTCCTCGCGGCTGCGCTCGGCACCGCCGCTCTCGAGGATCAGCACGTCGGGGTCGAGCAGTGATTCGACCGTCGCCAGGTCACCGGCGGCGAGCGCGGCGCCGAAGCGCTCCGCCACTGCGACCGCTGCGCTGGCTTCGGCAGGCACGTCCTGCACAGGTGCATTGGTCGCCGGCGCGACGTGGGCATGGCCGGGTTGGGTCTGCGCAAGCGCCAGCGGACTGGCGACAGCGAGTGCGACGACAACGGACAGGACTGTAGCTTTCATGCGCGATCTCCTGGATCAGTGCTGGTGGTCGTCGTGGCCATCGTCGGCCGGTGGCGATGACGGGGCGGGATGCGATTCGACGGTGCCGTCGGCGTGACGATGTTCGATCGTCGCCGGCTCCGGCGTGGCCGCCTCCGATGTCCCGCGGTTCTGCTGCGCAACATCGCCCCCGGGTGGTGCCGATTCGGCGTGGGCATGTTCTATCGTCTCGCCGCCGCCGTGCTCATGGCCACCGCTGCTGGCCACCAGCACGTCGTATCCGCCCGCGTCCAGTTCCGGGAGCGCCTGCAAGAACGCCGCCATGTTCCAGATGTACTCGTCGCCCATGCTCTGGCCCCAGGCCGGCATGCCCGAAGCCTTGATGCCATGCTTGATCACCCAGAACGCCGCGGCGGCATCGACCCCGCTCAGCGACAGATTCGGCGGTGACGGATACAGGCCCTTGCTCAACTCGGTGTCCGCCATGCCCGGTGCGAGGTGGCAGCCCATGCACATGGCGTTGTAGTTGCCCGCGCCCTGGCGGATCCGTGCCGGGTCCGACAGATCGGACGGCACGACCAGATCATCGGTGCGCGCCGCGATCGAGCGCTCGCGCAGGGTCTGCAACAGCGAATGCACCGGACGGGTGTGCTGCGCGTCCGCGGCGACGTCGTAGACGCCGGACCAGACGAACCCAGCCGCCGTTGCCAGCAACGCCGCGAACGCGATGATGACTCCCAGCATTATCGAAGAAAGCTTCATGGTTTCATTTTCCTTAGAACCAGATCCGGATGCCGGCCACGATACGCGTGTCGTCGGTATCCTCGCCCTCGTTGCGGCGAAGTTCGGCGGTGCGCCCGAACGCGCGCTCGCGGACCACGCCGATGTACGGCGCGAACTGGCGGTTGAGCTCATAGCGCAGCCGCAATCCCGCCTCGGCCGTGCCCAGGCCCGATCCGACGCCCCTGCTCTCGTCGGTCTGCCCGAAAACATTGACCTCCAGCAGCGGCTGCAGGATCAGGCGATTGGTCAACAGCATCTCGTACTCGACCTCGACACTCGCCTCCGTGCGGCCGGATTCACCCAGGTATGCGGTTGCCGACACCTCGAACATGTACGGCGCCAACCCGATCACGCCGAGCGCGAGGAAGTCCTGCGAGCGCCCCGGCTTGAAGTCGTGGCGGACGCCGCCCACAACGTCCCACCACGGCGTGATGCTGCGGCCGTACAGCACTTCCAGGTCCGCGCTTTCGGTGTGACCATCGACGCGCTCGCCTTCACTGCGCAGCCACACGCGATTCAGGTCGGTGCCGATCCAGCTCTGCGCCTCCCACTGCATGCCGGTGCCAGGGTCCGCGTCCCACGCTTCCAGCCGGTTGAACAACACGTAGCTGAAGATGCCGTTGTCGTGGACCGGGTGGTCGTGCGGTGGCGGCATCGCGGCGGCGCGATCGGCGTCGGTGATTTCCGGGATTGGCGTGAGCGGCTCAGTGGGAGCCACCGGCATCTCGCGCCCCATCGCCGAATGGTCCATGGTGGAGTGGTCCAGCGGCTTTTCCGCTGCCGGCGCGGGCATCTCGTGCCCCATCGCCGAATGATCCATCGTCGAGTGATCCACCGGCTGTTCCGGCTTCGGCGCGGGCATGTCATGGCCCATCGCCGAGTGATCCATCGTCGAATGATCGACCGGTTGATGGGGCTTCGGCGCGGGCATCTCGTGCCCCATCGCCGAGTGATCCATCGTCGAGTGGTCCACCGGCTCCTGTGCCGCGGGGCCATGCCCCATCGCTGCGTGGTCGACTTCCGCCGGCGCATCGCGCGGCGGTACTGCTGGCATCCGATGGCCCGCATGCGGATCGGCCACGGCCGGTTTGACCGCAGGTTTCGCCACCGGTCTTGCCGCGGGCGTGGCGCTCTTCTTCGCAGCCACCTTTTTCTTTTTCGGCGCCGGCGGCGTCGCTTTTGCCGGGGCTTTTGCTGGCGCCGGATGGTGCATCTTGGAGTGGTCGACTTCCTGCGCGACGCCCATCGCCGGCAGCAGGGCGAGCGCGATCGCAACGCCCAGCAGGTTCACGCGGCGCTTGTTGATGCTGGTGGTCATGGTGCTCATTCCTCCACCCGGACTTCGCGCATCATCCCGGCTTCCATGTGGTACAGCAGGTGGCAGTGGTAGGCCCAGCCACCGAGCGCGTCGGCGCGCACGCGATAGCTGCGCTTGCTGCCTGGCGGCATGTCGATGGTGTGCTTGCGCACCATGAAGTTGCCCTGCTCGTCCTCCAGGTCGCTCCACATGCCGTGCAGGTGGATCGGGTGGGTCATCATCGTGTCGTTGACCAGCACGATGCGCATGCGCTCGCCGTAGTTGAGCCGCAGCGGTTCCGCGCTCGAGAACTTCAGCCCGTCGAACGACCACGCAAACTTCTCCATGTGCCCGGTCAGGTGCAGCTCGATCTCGCGACCGGGATCGCGCCCGTCGGGATCGGCGAACGTGCTCTTGAGGTCCGCATACGCCAGCACCTTGCGGCCGTTGTCGCGCAGGCCGATACCCGGGTCGGACAGCTTCGGCACCGGCATCATCGTCTGCATGTCGACCAGTGGATTGCCCTGCTCGCTGGCCGGATGCTGCTGCATGCCGCCGGCACCGTGGTCCATGCCAGCCATCGAGCCACCGGACATGTCGTGGCCGCTGTGGTCCATCGCGGCGGTCGAGCCACCCGCCATCGCCGCCATGTCGTGACCGCCGCCCATGCCGCCATGGCCCATGTCGTCCATCGTCAGGATCGGGCGCGGATCGACCGCGGGCACCGGCGCACGCAAGCCCTCGCGCACCGCGAGCGTACCGGCGACATGGCCGGTGCGGCCGAGGTCCTGGGCGAAGATGGTGAATGCGTCCTGGCCGCTGGGCTCGACGATCACGTCGAACGTCTCGGCGGTGGCGATGCGGAACTCGTCGACGGTAACCGGATGCACGTACTGGCCGTCGGCCGCGACCACGGTCATCTTCAGGCCGGGGATGCGCACGTCGAAATGGGTCATCGACGAGCCGTTGATGAAGCGCAGCCGGACCTTTTCGCCGGAGCGGAACAGGCCCGTCCAGTTGGCGAGCGAGGTCTCACCGTTCATGAGATAGGTGTAGGTGTTGGCATTGACGTCCGACAGGTCGGTCGGCGTCATGCGCATCTCGCCCCACATCTTGCGATCGGCAACGGTGGCAGCCAATCCGTTCTTCTGCGCATCGCGCAGAAAGTCGCGGGCCGTGAGCTTGTAGTAGTTGTCGTACTCGGACATCTTCTTCAGCCGCGCGAACAGCGCGGTCGGATCCAGGTCGGTCCAGTCCGACAGCAGCACCACGTAGTCGCGGTCGTAGCTGAAGGGCTCCGGCTCGATCGGGTCGATGATGATCGCGCCGTACAGCCCCGCCTGCTCCTGGAACGCGGAGTGGCTGTGGTACCAGTAGGTGCCGCCCTGCTGGATGCGAAAGCGGTACTGGTACGTCTCGCCCCGGCCGATGCCGCTGAAGCTGATGCCCGGCACGCCATCCATGTTCGCCGGCAGCAGCAGGCCGTGCCAGTGGATCGAGGTCTCATGCCCGTGGATCGAGCCCTGCGGCAACTGGTTGGCGACGCGCAGTGTGACGGTATCGCCCTCGCGCCAGCGCAGCACCGGCGCCGGCAGCGAGCCGTTGACGGTGACTGCGGGTCGGGTGCGGCCGGTGACGTTGATCGGCGTCTCGCCAATGGACAGATCAAACTCGGTCCCCGACAGCACGACCGGGTGGCCTGGCGACTTCACCGCCCAGACCGGCTTGGGCCACAACCCCAATCCGGCGACGGCACCGGTGGCGGCCAGCCCCTGGACGAAGCGGCGCCGTGATGGCTTGGACGGATCGTCCGGCGGTGTGCCGAAGAAATCGGATGACATGGGAGACCTCGGTAGATATTGGGAAGGCATGTCGAACATGCCGGACTGCCGCACCAGCGGGCGCGGTTTCGCGTGGGGCGCCATGCAGCGCCGCGGGACGCGTCAGCCGATGGGAGGTCGGATCGGATTGGGCAGCGCGGGGGGTGCACGTCCCGACGCCATGACCCGGTTGCCTCGCTCGCGTGCGATCACCGCATCACGTCGATGCACCGCAGTGATGACCGCAGCAGCCGAGTGCTGTGCGCAGGCACTGCCACAGTCATCGGTTTCGCAGCCATCGGACGGCGGCGGCGCCGAGCCGTCCGCGAGGGCGGCGTGTGCGATGGCGGAGACGACGGCGGAATGATCCGGTGCTGCGGTGTCGACCTCGTGCCCGTGACAAGCCGCGGCGGGCGCGGCCGAATCGACGGCGCCCGCATGGGCGTGCACCGACGCGGCGGCATAGCCCGACCCGTTGAGGATCAGGCCAGCCGTGAGCAGAATCCGCAACAGGATGGGCCAGATAAGCACGGCGCTAGCTTACCGTGAGCGCCTCAGCCGTTGCATAAACCCCACCTGACGCGATCACGGATGATCGCTCCAGCAGCGGCGATTGCTGCGGTACATGTCGGGAACATGAAGTCGGCGCGTCCGCGGGCTACTGGTCCAGATCGTGCGAGATCGAGGTGACCGTCGCTTCCATCGCGCCGGTCTGGCGGAGTTCGAAAGTGAC
>DATHRJ010000338.1:0-9233 GCA_035465455.1 Lysobacter sp. | reverse complement strand
AACCGCGGTAAGAATGCTGGAGGGGCAGCACTTCTTTCTGGAAACCCATCGCAACGAGCTGCTGATGGAAATTGCCAGGGTGCTCTGAACGCGCCTCGGCGGGAGACGGATTCAGCGCGCGCCACGCCGGAACAGCACCACCTCGACCGTCTGCAGCAGAATCATCAGGTCGAACAGCAATCCCTGGTTCTTCACATAGAAAAGGTCGAAGGTCAGCTTTTCCTCGGCATCCTGCACTGAGGCACCGTAGGCATAGCGCAGCTGCGCCCAGCCCGTCAGCCCGGGTTTCACCGAGTGGCGGACATTGTAGTAACGCACCTCGCGCGCGAGTACCTCGACGAACTGCGGACGCTCCGGACGCGGGCCGACGAAGCTCATGTCGCCGCGCAGCACGTTGAACAACTGCGGCAACTCGTCCAGCCGCGTCTTGCGGATGAACTGACCCACCCGGGTGCTGCGATCATCTTCGCGGCTGGCCCAGCGCGCGACGCCGTCGCTCTCCGCATCAACCCGCATGCTGCGGAACTTCACCAGTTCGAACGTGCGTCCGCGCTCGCCGACCCGGGTCTGGCGATAGAAGACCGGACGTCCCGATTCCAGCCAGATCGCCAGTGCCACCAACAGCATGAACGGCCACGCGACCAGCAACAGGGCCGATGCCGCCAGCAGGTCGAAGAAGCGTTTGTTGAGGCGCCGCGGCATCGAGTGGTCGAATCCACCGCAGAACACCAGCCAGGAAGGATCGGCCACGTCCAGGCTCACCATCCCGGCCTCGCGCTCGAAGAACGTCGACAAGTCGGACACCACGATGCCGCGTTGCGCGCAGGCCAGCATCGAATCCATCGGCAGGCCGCCGCGACGCTCGTCGGGGGCGACGACGATCTCGTCGATGTCCAGCGCGTCGGTCAGCTCGGGCAAGCTGACGCCGGCATG
This sequence comes from Lysobacter sp., assembly GCA_035465455.1. Lineage (GTDB taxonomy): Bacteria > Pseudomonadota > Gammaproteobacteria > Xanthomonadales > Xanthomonadaceae > Lysobacter_K. Next base: position 8,300 of record DATHRJ010000338.1, on the reverse strand, counting down.
CAACTGCAGCGAATCCGGTACTACCGCGGGCTGGTCATCGACTGGAACGACGCCCACGATGCGGAATGAACGCCGGTCGGCCGTCCTGCGCATGCGCCGATTGATCAGGTCCGCATTGTTGCCTGCGCCGAACACCAGCACCCGACGCTTCCATGCACTGATGCCGAACAGACGGACCATCAGCAGGCGAGCCGCGGCTACCGCGAAGAATCCAAGACCCAAGCCCAGGGCGAGGACGCCTCGCCCGATGTAGGTCTGCGGCACTAGGTAATAGATCACCAGCAGCCCGATCCCGCCGAATGCGAAAGCGAGCAGCAGGCGCATCGCGAAGTCGAAGCGGTTGTGGCGCATATGCACCTGGTACAGCCCGAACGCCGCCATCGCCGTGGTGATCACCAGCGCCACCAGCAGCACCCGTAGCGGACTGTTGGCGAAGAACAGCGCGTAGCTTCCGGGAGAATTGATGAAGCGCAGCCGCGCCGCAACCAGCACCGCCAGGACGATCAGGACCATCTCGATCAACCAGACCAGCCTGGTTGCGCGGGAGTTGCGACTTGCCAGTGGTGCCTTCATGCGAACTCGTTCCCGGCTGGATGCGCCGCCACGCGCCTGCCCACGGTCGCGGGGAGCCTGTACCTCGTCCGACAGTCGCCCCGCGTTGGGTATTGCGGTCACTGGCAACCAACGCGCACTTGCGGCGCATTCGGCCGGAGACCCGCGGTTTCGATTCAGTCCGATAATCGGCGGCCGTGGCCGACCCTCCTGGACCGGGGCCGCGGCCCACGCCGCCGCTCGTGCCTGGCCCGGCTCCCTGTGCACGGCGTCTCCCCATGCGCCTCCGGCGCCGCCGCGGCCATCGACGCGGCGACCTCGGGCACCGGCCTCGCATTCGCCCTTGCTCACGCATCGCTTCCAGTCTCGGGGATCTACGACAAGCACGGCGATGACCCGGGTTGGCGGCCATGCCAGCTCCCGCCGCTGGTCTGGAAGCCTGTGCGCGCGGGCGGTGGCTTTCCTGGGGGCGCAGCTACCCTGGTTATTTCTGCCGCGAAAGCAGCTCCAGGACTTCCTCGAACGGCACCGGGCGCCCCAGCAGGAACCCCTGGAATTCGTCGACGCCGTGGTCCTTGAGCCAGCCCAGCTGGAAGTCGGTCTCGACGCCTTCGGCAACGGTGCGCAGATCCATCGAGCGGGCCAGCGAGATGATCGATTCGCAGATCGAACGGTCGCTCAGGTCGCTGCTCAGGTCGCGCACGAAGGCCCGGTCGATCTTCACCCGTGCGACCGGCAGGCGTTTCAGGTAGGCCAGGCTCGAATAGCCGGTGCCGAAGTCGTCCACCGTGGTGCTGACCCCGAGCGCGGCCAGGCGCGTCATGGTGGCGATCGCGCTTTCGGGGTTCTCCATGATCACGCTTTCGGTCAGCTCCAGCTCCAGCGAGCCCGGTGGGAGGCCGAACTGGTTGACGACCGTTTCCACGTCGGAATACAGGTCGTGGACGAAGTGCGAGGACGACACGTTCACCGCGATGCGGATCTGGCCCAGGCCGGCCGCGGCCAGCCGGTCGTGGTACTTCGCCGCGGACGCCAGCACGCTGCGTTCGAGCTCCAGGATCAACCCGCTCTCCTCGCATGCGCCAATGAAATACGCCGGCGGCAGGCGGCCCTTCTCGGGGTGGTCCCAGCGGATCAAGGCTTCCAGCGCGACGGCTTTCCCGCTGGGCAGGAACAGCGGCTGGAACACCAGTGAGAACTCATCGCGGTGCAGGGCCTGGCGCAGTCGCGCAATCAGCTGCAGCTGCGATGAATCGCTTTCGTAGAGGTCGGTGCTGTAGGCCACGGCGCGGTTCCGGCCGCGGCGCTTGGCGTGGTACATCGCGATGTCGGCGTGCAACAGCAGCGCATCGGCGGTGCCTCCATCCTCCGGATAGCTGCAATAGCCGATGCTGACCGTCAGCACATGCGACGTGCCGCCGATGTCCAGCGGCGCCCTGAGCGCGCGAACGACACGCTCGATGACCTGTTCGACATCGCCCGGGGACTCCTGCTCCTCCAGCACCAGCACGAACTCGTCGCCGCCGAAGCGGCCGGCCGTGTCGGTGCCGCGGATCATGCCGGCGATGCGGTCGGCCATGGTCGTCAGTACGGCGTCTCCGGTGGCGTGCCCCATGGTGTCGTTGATGATCTTGAAGTTGTCGATGTCGACGAACAGCACCGTTACCGTGCCGTTGCGGCGCCTTGCGGAGGCAATCGCATGGCTGAGTCGATCGATCACCAGTTGCCGGTTGGGCAGCCCGGTGAGGTCGTCGTGCGTGGCACGGTAGGCCAGCTGCTCCTCGTAGTGGTGGCGATCGGTGACGTCGGTGATGATGCTCAGGTAGTGGGTCAGCTCCCCGTTCGGGTTGCACAGCGGGGAAAGATGCAGGTCGGCCCAGAACACCTCGCCGCCTTTGCGGAGATTCCTCAACGTGACCCGCAGCTCCTTTTCCTCGCTGATCGCATTGCGGATCGCAGCGACCGCGGCCTGGTCGCGTTCATCGCCCTGCAGGAACCGCCAACCGCGGCCGATCACCTCCTCGGACGAATACCCGGTGATCGCTTCGAACCCACTGTTGACGTAGACGATCGGCTGGTGTTGCTCCCCAACCTCGGTGATCACGATGCCGGTGCGTGCCGATTCAACCGCCCGCCGCAGCAGCCGCAGATCGGCGGCGACCCGTCGGCTTTCGGTCAGGTCGATCAGTCCGCCCACCATGCGCGACGCACGTCCGGCGCGATCGCGCAGGAAGAAGCCACGGTGCAGCACGTTGGAGAAGCTGCCGTCGCCGCGCTGCAGCGCGTATTCGGCTTCCCAGTCTTCTGTATTGCCGTTGGCAGCCGCCGCCAGGCTTGCCATCACCCTGGACACGTCGTCGGGATGTATCCGCGATTTCCACAAGCCGATGGTCGGGGCCTGCAAGGTCCGGTCGTAGCCGAAAGCGGTGAAGAAGCTGTCGCTCAGCCACAGGGCATTGCGGGTGAGATCCCACTCGTAGATGCCGTCGCTGGTGGCCGCCGCCACCAGCTGGTACAGGTTGTCCGTTCGCTGCTGCTCGGTCGTGTCCTGCATCGCGACCAGGGTCGCGGGGCGGCCATCGAACTGCAGTTCCTGCGAGTAGAGCGCGGCCTGAACGGTGGTGCCGTCGCTGCGTTCGTAGGTCCACGCGCCACTCTGCGTGGACGCGGCGTGGCGCAGCGCTTCCTGCAGCCCAGTCTCTTCGCTGCGGCTGAAGTCCTGCATCGAAAGCGGTGCCGAGCCACCGCTTTCGGGTTCATAACCATGCTGCCGGACGACTTCCTCGTTGACCGCAAGCAGCTGCAGGGTATCGCGGTCGAACACCCACATCGACATCGGGTTGTGCTCGAACAGGAAGCGGTATTGCGCCTCGGCCAGTTGAAGCCGGCGTCGAGCGTCGGTCAACTCGGTCACGTCACGCTGGACACCGTGTATCACCACGTCGCCCTCGGCCGGCATCACCGCGGTTGCGTCCGCAGCGAGCATCCGCACGCAACCGTCGGGGCGCTTGATGCGGAACTGGATGGGCTGCACCGAACCGCCACTTCGGGCCTGTGCAGCCAGTTCGTCCCACCGCTTGTGGTCGTCCGGATGCACCAGGGCCAGCGCTTCGCGCATCATCGCCGGTGCCTGCGGGGGCTCGACACCGTAGAGTTCGCAAAGCTCCGGCGACCACCACAACCGGCCGTCGCCCAGGTGCCATTCCCACTGCCCCATCTGCGCGGCGCGATTGGCCAGCCTCAATTCCTCCCGCGTGGCTTCCAGCGGTTCGGCCTTCCCGGCAGCGGACCCAGCTTGCGACGCGACATCGTCGGGCGCCCGTATCCGCACCATCATCAGCGTCATTACCAGCGCCACGAGAGTGGTGGTCGCCGTCAGTGCCGCACCGGCCGACGGTACCTGCACCCACAGCCACAGCGCCGCCATGACGGCAATCGCCAATAAGGTGGCCACCGCGTACAACGGCCGGGCAAGTCGGTTGGGCGATGGCATGCGCTTGTTCCTGGCCACGAACCGCCGGCCCCGGGGACGGCGCGTGAATGGTCCGGACGCGATGAGGGCAGGTGCACCCGATCGCCGTCGCATATCTGGCGCCGGCGTGCGCCCTCGCTCGTGTCCGGTGCCCAACACAACGGGGCTTGCTTCGCAAAACGGCCCACCGGCCGCGGCAGATCCCGGGGCACAGGCTGCCGATGCGGCATCCGCGAGCCCGTGAATTTTTCATCATGGTTGCGTGATGCCAACGGCCGAGCCGGGAGCATCGCAGGAATGGATCACCGCTGCGGGCCGATTGCCGGCTACCGCCCAGGAACCCCAACGACGGCTAGCTTGATCCTCGTCAACATCCTGATCCCGCCTGTGCGGGTAAATATTCTGACAGTCAGCCGTCGCCTGGAGCGAAGTGATGAACGATCGGGAACTGAGGCAGAACGTGATCGACGAGCTCGACTTCGAGCCCAGCATCGATTCGGCCGATATTGGTGTCGCCGCGGAAAACGGCGTGGTCACTCTCACCGGCCACGTACCCAGCTATGCGCAGAAAATGGCCGCGGAGCGTGCCGCCTGGCGGGTCAAGGGCGTCAAGGCGATTGCGCAGGAGATCAAGGTGCGCATTCCCGGCGACAAGAAGCGCGACGACGACGAGATCGCCCAGCGTGCGGTCGATATCCTGGCGTGGAACTCGCTGATTCCGCGCGACGCGATTCATGTGAGGGTGCAGAACGGGTTCGTCACTTTGAGCGGGCAGCTCGACTGGAATTTCCAGCGCAAGGCGGCCGAGGCCGACATCCGCAAGTTGACGGGGGTGGCCGGCGTGATCAACGAGATCACCCTGAAGCCGGCGATCCAGGCCGTGGACGTCAAGCAGCGCATCACCGACGCCCTCAAGCGGCACGCCGAAGTGGAGGCCCGGCACATCAAGGTCGACGTGCGCGATGGCGACACGGTGAGCCTGGAGGGCGAGGTCGACAACTGGGACGAGCGCCAGGCGGTTGTCAACGCGGCCTGGTCGGCGCCGGGCGTGCGGTCGGTCGACGATCGGCTGCGGATCGGCTGAGGCGCCACCCGCCACGTCACAGGAGGCACGATCATGGCCGGCAATACCCTCGTCGCCTATTACTCCATGAGCGGCAACACCCGGCGCATCGCCAATGAGATCCGCGAGGCGACCGGTGCCGACATCGAGGAGATCGGTGAAATCAAACCGCGCAAGGGCATGGGCGGCGCGATCCGCGCCCTGTTGGATGCGGTAACCCGGCGCACCCCGCCAATCCTCGTCGCCGCCCACGACCCGGCCGATTACGACCTGCTGGTCATCGGCGGCCCGGTGTGGGCCGGTCGCATCGCATCGCCGGTGCGCACCTACGCGAAGCGCTACGGAACCCATGCCCAGCATGTGGCGTTCTTCTGCACCGAGGGCGGACGCGGCGCGCAGTCCGCGTTCGCGGACCTGCAGAAGCTGTGCCAGCGCGCGCCCGAGGCCACGCTGGCAGTGGATGCCGAACACCTGCCGCAGGTGGAGCATCACGTGGCCCTGGGCCGGTTCACCGCGCAGATTTCCCCGACCCGGCACTGACATCGCAAATGCACTGCAGTACGGCGCGTGAATGGCGCCGCCGGCACTGCGGCCGATGCGCACCGACGGCACCGTTGTCTCGACCTGGGAAGTTACCGGGCCGGCGATTACGATGCATGCGGCAGGCACCAACACGGCACCCCATGTACTCGTCGTCGATGACGATCCGGACATTGCCGGACTGGTGTCGCGTTACCTTGGTGGGCAGGGCCTGCGGGTCAGCATCGCCGCCGACGCCGCGCACCTGCGTGAGTCGCTCGCACGTGGTCCGGTCGACCTGATCCTGCTCGATCTCGGCCTGCCCGACCAGGACGGCCTGCTGCTGCTGCGCGAGCTACAGGACGAGTGGCATGGGCCGGTGATCGTGGTCAGCGGCCGTGGCGCCCCGGCCGAGCGCGTGGTGGGGCTGGAGCTGGGCGCCGACGACTACGTCACCAAGCCGTTCGAGTTGCGTGAACTGCTCGCGCGGGTGCGTTCGGTGCTGCGCCGGGTCAACGCCGACGGCGCTCGCGAACCGCCTGCGCACACGCTCAGCTTCGACGGGATGCAACTGGAACCGGCGGCACGGCGACTGGTCGATCGCGACGGCCGCGACGTGGCCCTGACCTGCGGCGAGTTCGACCTGCTGTTGGCGATGCTGGCGCGTCCCAACCGGGTGCTGAGCCGCGACCAGCTGATGAACTGCATGCACGGTCGCGACGCGGGCCCGTTCGATCGTGCGATCGACGTGCAGGTCGGTCGCCTGCGCCGCAAGGTCGAACTCGACGCGGCGCATCCGCGCCTGATCCAGTCGGTGCGCGGGGCGGGCTACGTGCTCGCCGCCACCGTGACCCAGGGTTGAGCCGGCGGATGTTTCCGCAACTGTTCGACAGCGTCCCCGACGCGCTGATCGTGGTCGACGGCGAGGGGAGGATCGTGCTTGCCAACCCCCAGGCCGAGCGCCTGTTCGGATACCCGCCGCAAGGACTGGAACAGCTTTTGATCGAGGCACTCATGCCCGAGGGCGCGCGCGAGCGGCACCGGGCGCATCGGGCCGGGTACATGCGCCAGCCGCGCATCCGGCCCATGGGCGGCAGCGGCCAGGCGCTGACCGGGCAACGCCGCGACGGGCGCCAGTTCCCGGTGGAGATCGCGCTCAGTCCGATCCGCACCGGGGGCGCGCCGCGCTACCTCGCCTCCATCCGCGACGTTTCCGAAAGCCAGCGCGCGCGCCAGGCGCTGGTGCGCGCGCGCTACGACACGCTGGTCGCGCGAATCGGGCAGCTGGCGCTGGAGTCGACGGACGAGGTCAGCGTCATCGAAGCCCTGCCGGCATTGCTTGCCGATGCACTCGGGGTGGAGGTCCTCGCGGTGGCGTTCCTCGGACCGGAAGCGGGCAGCGTGGAATTGGCCGCAGTGCACGGGCTCCAGCTCGGCTGGCTGGAGCCAGCACAGGCCGACGGTGCCGCCCTGGCACGAATGCTCGCCGACGGCGTGCCGCTCGTGGTGGACGACGCCGCCGGCAATGCGCGCACGCCGTTTCCCATTGCCCCCGGCGCCCGCAGCTGCGCGTCGGTGCCGATGCTCGACCGCGACCGGCCGATGGGCGGCCTGATCGCGATGTCGTCGCAGCCGCGGCGCTTCGACCACGACTCGGTCCACCTGCTGCAGTCGGTCGCGCACCTGCTCGCAGCGCTGGTGCAGCGCCGCCGCACCGAGGACCAGCTCGCGCATTCGCAGCGGCTCGACGCGATCGGCCAGTTGACCGGTGGTATCGCGCACGACTTCAACAACCTGCTGACGGTCATCTCCGGCAGCCTGCAGCTGCTGGCCGACCAATCCGGCCAACTTCCCGGGACGAAGGAGCTGATCGATGGCGCATTGCGCTCGGTCGAGCGCGGCGCTGAACTCACCGGACAGCTGCTTGCGTTCGCCAGGCGCCAGCGCCTGAACCCGTCGGCCATCGATCCGGGAAGGCTGCTGCGGGAACTGCAGTCGATGCTCGGACGCACGCTCGGCGAGTTGGTGCGGATCGAGGTCCATTGCGACGACGACCTGCCCTGTGCCTATGCCGATGCGATGCAACTGGACACCGCGCTGGTCAACCTTGCCCTCAACGCTCGCGATGCGATGCCGCGTGGCGGCGAGCTCGCACTATCGGCAACGCAGCGGTGGATCGGGGTCGAGCAAAGCCGGCCAGAGTTGCGTGCGGGCCATTACGTGGTGTTTTCGGTTACCGACACCGGACACGGAATGAGCCCGGAAACCCGCAACCGTGCGATCGAGCCGTTCTTCACCACCAAGGACCTTGGCCGCGGCAATGGCCTCGGTCTCAGCATGGTCTACGGTTTCGTACGCCAAAGCGGCGGCTGCCTGCATATCGACAGCGAACTGGGTTATGGCAGCCGGATCGACCTGTTCCTGCCCGCGACGCCCGCGAGCGGACATCCGCAGGCACCAGCGCAGGCGCTCCCCGCCGACGTGCACCGCGGGGGCGGAGAAACGGTGCTCGTGGTCGAAGACGAAGCCGCGGTGCGCAATATCGCCGCGGCGTTCCTGCGCTCGTTCGGCTACCGGGTACGCGCTGTCGCCACCGCCGAAGAGGCGCTGGGGCAGTTGCGGCAGGATGCCGGAGTTGCCCTGCTGTTCAGCGACATCATGCTCGGCAGCGGCATGGATGGATGCCGCCTGGCC
>DATHRJ010000337.1:0-3082 GCA_035465455.1 Lysobacter sp. | reverse complement strand
AGAGCCGTGACCTCGCGGGAAAAAGCAAGGCAAGATCAAAGGCTTTCGGCCTGAAGGCCGAGTTCATTTCGTTTGCTGAGCCCAAAAGAAACGGAACCAAAGAAAAGGGCTCTCCCCGACAAGACTCACGCCGCGATACGTAGCAACTGCGCGGATTTTTCGACTCGCCATCCGTGGCTCGGTCGAAAAACGACCGGCATCCATGCCGGTCGCCCTTCGGGTCTGGCCACATGGCTGGCAGTTGTCGATCAGGGATCAAGAGCGAACAACAGCAGCCCATAGCCCACAGGCCACAGGCCACAGCCCAGACCAGCGAACCGAAACTAGCCCGCCCACCGCCGACGCGATCGAACCTCGCTCGACCAATTCCCAGGGCGACACCCCGTTGCATCCCCCGTCCCCGGACCCCATCCAATGAAATCCAGCCTGCTGCTCGCCGCCCTCATGACCCTTGCACCCGCCACCTCCGCCGCCGACCTCCCGCCCCCCGATGCCGCGCAGAAGCCCCACGTGGTCAAGGCGCCGCATGGCGCGCAGCGCGTCGACGAGTACTACTGGCTGCGCGACGACAGCCGCACGCACCCGCAGATGCTGGCGTACCTCAATGCCGAGAACGCGTACGTCGATGCGGTCATGGCGCCGCACAAGCCACTGGAGAACCGCCTGTACGACGAGATCGTCGGCCGCATCAAGCAGGACGACAGCTCGGTGCCGTACCGCGAGCGCGGTTACTGGTACTACTCGCGCTTCGAGACCGGCCAGGACTATCCCATCCACGCGCGCCGCGAGGGCTCGATGGACGCGCCCGAGCAGGTGCTGCTCGATGTCAACGTGATGGCCGCGGGCAAGGACTACTTCAGCGTCGGCGAATGGGTGGTCAGCCAGGACAACCGCTTGCTGGCCTGGGCCGAGGACGCGGTCGGCCGGCGCCAGTACACGATCCGGATCAAGGATCTGGTTACCGGCGAGGTCCATGCCGACACCATCGAGGGAGTGGCGGCCAACCTGGTGTGGGCCGACGACAACCGCACCCTGTTCTACGTCGAGAAGGACCCGGAGACGCTGCTGACGGTGCGCGTGCGCAAGCACGTACTGGGCACGCCGGCGGCGACCGACGAACTGGTCTACGAGGAAGCCGACGACAGCTTCTACATGGGCATCAACCGCACCCGCGACGACAGGTACATCTGCATCGGCGTGGAAAGCACCGTGTCCAGCGAACTGCGCTGCACGCCCGCCGATGCTCCGGGCGAGTTCGCGGTGCTGGCGCCGCGCGAACGCGACGTCGAATACAGCGCCGACCACCACGGCGGCCGCTGGGTGATCCGCACCAACGACGGCGCGCCGAACTTCAAGCTGATGACCGCGGCCGACGGCGCGAGCTCGCGCGCGCACTGGCAGGAGTGGATCGCCCACAGCGAGGACGTGTTCATGGACGAGTTCGAGCTGTTCGACGGCTTCACCGCGATCGCCGAGCGTTCCGACGGGCTCGAGCGCCTGCGACTGCTGCACGGCGTCCCCGGCACCGCGGGTGCACGCGAGGAATACGTGCGCGCCGACGAGCCGGCGTATTCGATGGGCCTGGACGTCAACGCCGAACCCGATACGCACTGGCTGCGCTACAGCTACACCTCGATGACCACGCCGGCGACGACGTACGAGGTCGACACCGCAACCGGCGAGCGCAGGCTGCTCAAGCGCGCGCCGGTGATCGGCTACGACCCTTCGATGTACGTCACCGAGCGGCTGTGGGCGACCGCACGCGACGGCACCCGCATTCCAGTCTCGCTGGTCTACCGCCAGGGCTTCCAGAAGAACGGCCAGGCCCCGCTGCTGCAGTACGCCTACGGCAGCTATGGCAGCTCGACCGACCCGGGCTTCAACCTGCCGGCGGTGAGCCTGCTCGACCGCGGCATGGTCTACGCGATCGCGCACATCCGCGGCGGCCAGGAAATGGGCCGCAAGTGGTACGACGACGGCAAGCTGCTCAACAAGACCAACACCTTCACCGATTTCATCGATGTCACCGATTTCCTGGTGGCCCAGGGCTATGCCGCGCCCGACCGCGTTGCCGCCTACGGTGGCAGCGCAGGCGGCCTGCTGATGGGCGCGATCTCGAACATGGCACCGCAGAAATACGCGGTGATCCTGTCGCAGGTGCCGTTCGTCGACGTGGTCACCACGATGCTCGACGCGAGCATTCCGCTGACCACCAACGAATACGACGAGTGGGGCAATCCGGAGCAGGCGGCGTACTACGACTACATGCTGTCGTACTCGCCTTACGACAACCTCCAGGCGCAGGCGTATCCGGCGATGTTCGTCGGCACCGGGCTGTGGGATTCGCAGGTGCAGTACTGGGAGCCGGCGAAATACGTCGCCCGCCTGCGCGATCTCAACACAAGCCAGGCACCGGTCCTGTTCCGCACCAACATGGACGCCGGCCACGGCGGCAAGTCGGGCCGCTTCCGCCGCTACCGCGAGCTGGCGGAGATGTATGCGTTCCTGCTGGTGCGTCTGGGCGCGACCGATCCGGTCGAAACCGCGGCAGTTGCGGCCGACTAGCGGCATTCGGCGGCCATGCCCGCGGGCGTGGCTGACTGCCCCGCATACTGGGCCATGCCTGCACCGAACCCACCGCGAACCCCGCTTCGTCCCACGTGCGAGCGGGCAGGCGACTCGGAACCGGTGCGCCGCTGGCGCTGGGCCTGGTGGCTGCTGGCGTACTCCAGCCTCGGACTGGGGCTGATCGGGGTCGCGCTGCCGGGATTGCCGACGGTACCGTTCGTGCTGCTGGCTGCATACGCCGCCGCCCGCGGGTCCAGCCGCCTGCACCGCTGGGTGCTCGCGCATCGCCGCTTCGGGCCGATGATCCGCTCGTGGCAGGCCTACGGCGCGGTCAGCCGCCGCGCCAAAGGGCTGGCAACGACGAGGATGGCGGCCAGCGCCGGGCTGATGTTCGTGACCGCGCCGGCGTGGTGGATGGCCGCGAGCGGCAGCGCGATCATGGCCGTGGTCGCCACCTGGTTGTGGCGTCGGCCGGAACCGCCGCCGGGCGCTTGAGCGCCGGGATCGCCGCGTT
>DATHRJ010000336.1:0-2322 GCA_035465455.1 Lysobacter sp. | reverse complement strand
CATCCAGCGACATCACGCCGCGGTGAAAAAAATCGGGCAATTCGATCGTTGTTTGCGCGTGTATTTAGCCGCGAGCAGATAACGTCAAATCGGGCATCATCCGCGCGGCCATAAATTTGGCTCCATGTACCCGCACCCTTGTCTTCCCCAACGCTTAACCGCCCACCGCGTGCTTCATGCCGCGGCCCTGACCCTTGCGATCGCGATGTCTGGTCCGGCGTTCGCCCAGGACCCGCCGACCGCCGGCTTCGGCAGCACGTCCGCGTACGTCGATCCGTCCGCGTACGTAGATCCGGCGGCGGCATACGTCGATCCGGCAACGGCCGCAGCGCCGTCCACTGGGCTGGAGCTGCAGCCGGGCGAATACCTGTGGGCCCCGGAGCTTTCGCCGGCCGGGCCACTGGTGATCGTGGTCAGCCTCCCCGAGCAGCGCGCGCACGTGTACCGCAATGGCACCCGCATCGGCGTGTCGACCATCAGCAGCGGCAAGCCCGGACACGAGACGCCGACCGGCGTGTTTCCCATCCTGCAAAAACGCGCCGAGCATTACTCCAACCTCTACGACAACGCGCCGATGCCGTACATGCAGCGCCTGACCTGGGACGGCATCGCACTCCACGCCGGCCGCATCCCCGGACAGCCCGCCAGCCACGGCTGCATCCGCCTGCCGCTGGCGTTTGCCCAGGTGCTGTTCGCCGCCACCGAGCGCGGGGTCACGGTGGTGGTCGCCGACGAGAATTCGCACGGGGCAGCGGTGGTCTGGCCGGGCGATACCGCGCCGGTCGATGCCTACACCGGGTTGGAGCCTCAGCAGTACGATGGCCGCACGTACGCCAGCGAGACCATGGCCACGCTGGAGTAAGCACGCTGCAGCAGGCCTGCGGCCGCCCAGGCCACCAACGGACCCATGGCGGTGCGGCCGCTCAGCGTGCCGGGCCCAGCCGCGCCATCAGCGCGCCGAAGCGGGGCAGGTCGCGCAGGCTGTCCAGGTCGGTGTCGCGGTCGATCCACTCGCGAAAGCCCTCGCCGGTGGCGATCGAGCGCTCGAGCAGGTCGAGCGCCCGCTCCGGCTCGCCGGCCAGGGCGTGGAAGCAGGCCGCGTTGTACAGCGTGCCGTAGTCGTCCGGCCGCAGCGCGAGCGCGGTCTCGACGTTGCTGCGTCCTGCCTCGGTGTCGCCCAGGTGCAGTTGCATGATCGCGGCGAAGTAGTACGCGCGCACGTTCTCCGGATCGATCTCGATCTGGTGCAGGGCGACGTCGAGGGTGCGCTGGGCCAGCTGCCGGCCGCGTTCGGGCTGGTCGGCCCCGAACGCCATGCCCGCGGCCAGGGCGAGCGCCTGGAACTCGTCGGGACGCGTGCGGTGCGCAGCTTCGAGCAGCTCGATCGCACGGTCAGCCTGTCCGCGGGTATGGCAATGCCGGCCGTAGTAGTAGTAGGCCTCGTACAGCTGCGGATCCAGTGCGATCGCGCGCTCGAACGCCGCCGCCGCGGCCTCGTGCTCGCCCGCCAGCGACAGCACGTGCGCGTGGGCGACGTGGACCTCGCCCAGCTCCGGCGCCAGTTCCAGCGCCCGGTCGCTGGCGGCGCGCGCTTCGTCCAGCACGTCCTCGGGTTAGGCCAGCCGCCACAGCAACAGCTCGATCAGCGCATCGGCCAGGCCGGCGTGCGCCTGCGCGTAGTCCGGGTCGAGCGCGATTGCGCGCCGGAACATCTGCGGTGCGTTCTGCCATGCCAGCCGGGTCGTGTGCCGCTCCAGCTGGCGACCGCGCAGGTAGAAATCGTACGCGCGCATGTCCCGCGGTGCGTAACGCGTCAGCTCGATCCGTCCTTCGGCCTTGAGCGAGGCGCGCAGCGCATGGACCACGCTGCGGGCGATCTCCTCCTGGATCGCGAAGATGTCGGTGAGTGCGCGGTCGAACGTCTCCGACCACAGGTGATAGCCATTGCCGGTGTCGATCAGCTGCGCGGTGACGCGCACGCGCGCGCCGGCCTTGCGCACGCTGCCTTCCATGATCGCCGCGACGTTCAGCGCGCGCCCGATGTCGCGCGGATCGGTGTCGCCGCCACGGAAGCGGAACGAGGAGGTACGCGACGCCACCTGCAGGCCGGGAACGCGGGTGAGCGCGCTGAGGATCTCCTCGGCCAGGCCATCGCAGAAGTAATCCTGGTCGCCCGTCTCGCTCAGGTCAGTGAACGGCAGGATCGCCACCGACGCGATCGGTGGTGGTGTGGGCGCCTGGTCCGCGCGCCCGCGCACCCGGTCATCCGCCGCCGGCTGCACGCTGCCCGCAACGGCGAGCGCACGCTCCGGGGCAGCCGCC
>DATHRJ010000335.1:0-15035 GCA_035465455.1 Lysobacter sp. | reverse complement strand
GCACGACGCTTCCCGATGCGGCCCCGCACGGTGCGGCAGGCGCGTCAGGTCATCGGGCAACGGCGCTGGTCTCTGGCAGAATCGGCGCACCGCTGCCGCCAAGCCCATCCAATGACCGACGCCGTCGTGCTGCCCGCGCTCGCCCCTGCCAATTCCCGGCGGCGCGTGCTGTTTGCCAGTCTTATCGGGACCACGATCGAGTTCTTCGATTTCTACATCTATGCCACGGCCGCGGTGCTGGTGTTTCCGCAGCTGTTCTTCCCGGCCGGCGATCCGGCCTCGGCGATGTTGCAGTCGCTGGCGACCTTCGCGCTGGCGTTCTTCGCCCGTCCGATCGGTTCGGCGGTGTTCGGCCATTTCGGCGACCGGATCGGGCGCAAGGCGACGCTGGTCGCGGCGTTGTTGACCATGGGGCTGTCCACCGTGGCGATCGGACTGTTGCCGACCTACGCCAGCATCGGCGTGCTCGCGCCGCTGCTGCTGGCCCTGTGCCGCTTCGGGCAGGGACTTGGGTTGGGCGGCGAGTGGGGCGGTGCGGTGTTGCTGGCGACCGAGAATGCGCCGCCCGGCAAGCGCGCGTGGTACGGCATGTTTCCGCAACTGGGTGCGCCGATCGGGTTCTTCATGGCGACCGGCATCTTCCTGTTGCTGACGGCGGCGCTCGACGATGCGGCGTTTTTCGCCTGGGGCTGGCGCGTGCCGTTCCTGGGCAGCGCGGTGCTGGTGTTCCTGGGCCTTTGGGTGCGGCTCAGTCTCACCGAGACCCCCGCGTTCCAGCGCGCAATCGAGCAGCGCGAGCGGGTGCGCCTGCCGATGCTGGTGGTGTTCGCGCAGTACCCGCGCGCCTTGTTGGCCGGCACGTTCTCGGCCCTGGCCACGTTCGTGCTGTTCTATCTGATGACGGTGTTCGCGCTGAGCTGGGGCACGACGGCGCTGGGCTACACGCGCGACCAGTTCCTGTGGCTGCAGATGATCGGCGTGCTGCTGTTCGGCGCCAGCATTCCGCTGGCGGCGTTGTACGCCGATCGCCATGGCGCGCGCATGGCGATGATCGTCGCGACGGTGGCGATCCTGGCGTTCGGCCTGGTTTTCGCGCCGCTGTTCGTGGCAGGAAGCCTAGGCGGCACGATGCTGTTCCTGGGGATCGGCCTGGCGCTGATGGGGCTGACCTACGGCCCGTTGGGGACGCTGCTGGCGGGCATGTTCCCGACGGCGGTGCGCTACACCGGCGCCTCGCTCGCCTTCAACCTGTCGGGGATCCTCGGCGCGTCGCTGGCACCGTATGTCGCCACCTGGCTGGCGCTCAATCATGGCCTGGCCTACGTCGGCTACTACCTCGCCGCGGCTGCGGCATTGACCCTCGCCGCGCTGCTGACCGTCCCGCGGCACGCACACACGTGACGGCGTTCCAGCGCAGGCTTGCCAGCGGCTTCACCTGGCAGCGCTACGATGGCGGTTGCCAGTGCCACGATTGCCGAGCGACGCCATGAACGACACCCCCATCCAGATCGCATGCCCGCACTGCAGCGCGATCAACCGTCTGCCACCATCGCGCCTCGGGCATGCGCCAGCCTGCGGCAAATGCCACCGCCCGCTGTTCATCGCCGCGCCGGTTACGCTGACCTCGGCCAACTTCGAACAGCACGCGCTGCGCAGCGAACTGCCGTTGCTGATCGATTTCTGGGCACCGTGGTGCGGTCCGTGCAAGACCATGGCCCCGCAGTTCGAGGCGGCGGCAAAAGCGCTGGAGCCCCAGGTCCGCCTGGCCAAGCTGGATACCGAGGCGGAGCCAGCGCTCGGCGCGCGCTACAACATCCGCAGCATCCCGACGATGGTGTTGCTGCATGCGGGCAACGAAATCGCGCGGCAGTCGGGCGCGATGGGCACCCACCAGATCGAGGGCTGGGTGCACGCGCAACTGGTGCGCGCCTGATCGGCGATTCCATGCCCGAACCCGATCCTGCAAGGCATCCCGATCCGCCGCCGGTCAAGCCTCCCGAGCCGGACCCGGCCGACTGTTGCGGCGAAGGCTGCGTGCGCTGCATCTGGGACGTGCACGCCGAGGCCATGGAGCGCTACGAGATCGCGCTCGTCGCATGGCGCGCGCGGCAACCGGCGGATCGCTGAGCGCGGTTCCGCGGTTCATCGCGGGGCTTGTCACCGCGGGGCTTCGGCACCGCCAGCAGGGTCGCCACGTCGGGTCAGGTCGAGGTGGGTCAAGTACAGGCGCAGATCGAACTCCAATTGGTGATAGTCCGGCGCCATGTGCGTGCACAGCTGATAGAAGGGCTTGTTGTGCTCGCGCTCCTTCAGGTGCGCCAGTTCATGGACCACGATCATCCGCAGGAACTCGGCCGGGGCATCGCGGAACACCGTGGCGATGCGGATCTCACGACTGGCCTTGAGCCTGCTGCCCTGCACCCGCGACACCGTGGTGTGGGTGCCCAGCGCATGCCTCACCACCTGCAGCCTGTTGTCGTACACGACCTTGTTGAGCGGCTCGGTCTTGCGCAGGTAGCGGTCCTTGATCGCGACCGTGTACTCGTACAGCGCCTTGTCGTTGCGCACGGCGTGCACGTCGGCATACCGGTCGCGCAGCCAGGTGCCGAGGCGATCGGCTGCGACCATTTCCCGCACCTGCGCCTGCACCTGCTCGCTGTAGCCGGCCAGATATTTCATCGTCATGGGGCGCACGATACGGCAGCGGCCGGTGCACTGTCGTTGTCGCCACCGGCTCGACGGATCTGATCAGGCGAGCCGATCAGGCATGCCGGTCAGGCGCGGCCTGCTCCGGCCTGCGCAGCGGTGCGCCGGCCACCCTTGCCTGTTGCAACAGCGCCAGCACTGCCCGTGCAGCCGGCTCGGACGAAGCGGGGTTCTGGCCGGTGACCAGATGGCCGTCGGTGATGACATAGGGCTGCCAGTCGTCCAGCTTGGAGTATTCGCCGCCGTTCCTCTTGAGCATGTCCTCCACCAGGAAAGGGACCACGTCGGTAAGGCCGACCGCGGCCTCCTCGGTGTTGGTGAAGCCGGTGACCGACTTGCCTTTCACCAGTGGCATCCCGTCGGGGCCCTTGGTATGGCGGAATATCGCCGGCGCGTGGCAGACCGCGGCAACCGGCTTGCCGGCAGCATAGGTGGATTCGATCAGGCCGATCGAATCGAGGTCCTCGGCCAGATCCCACAGCGGTCCATGCCCGCCGGGGTAGAAGACCGCATCGAAATCATCGGTGACCACATCGCTCAGCCGGTGCGTCGATGCCAGCGCGGCGGTGGCAGCGGCATCGGCGCGGAAACGCCGTGTCGCAGCGGTCTGCGCGTCATCGGCGTCGCTCCTGGGGTCCAGCGGAGGCTGCCCGCCATGCGGGGAGGCGAGCACGACCTCGGCGCCGGCGTCCCTGAACACGTAGTACGGGGCGGCGAACTCCTCAAGCCAGAATCCGGTCTTCTCCCCGGTGTTGCCCAGGTCGGCGTGCGAGGTCAGTACCATCAGGATCTTCATCGGCGGCTCCATTGCGGCGAACACGCACGCTACCAACGCCAGCGCTAAACGGGCGTGATCCGCCATCGCGCGGGCTGCAAGCGGCAGTGGTGCTCGATGGCGGCGGGGCAGGGGCGCCAGGGGGAATTACCTTTCCGCGGCGCGGATCGCGGGTGGAGTGCGTATCCTGCGCGCCGGTAGCGACACGTTTTGCCGCCCTCTGGCGCTTGCGCCGCGGTGGCGAGCGCAGTGGCATACAGCCGCGGCGTGTAACTATATGGCGCATAGGTGGCCAGCCCATGGCCGCCCAGAACGTACAGGACCGCATGAAGACCCCCACTGGACTGCAGGCATTGATCGATGATGGCGTGATCGACGAGGTCATGCGCCCGCTCAAGAGCGGCAAGGAAGCGGCCGTCTACGTGGTCCGCGCTGGCGGCGAAGTGCGCTGCGCGAAGGTCTACAAGGACATGGCCCAGCGCAGCTTCCAGCAGCGCGTTCAGTACCAGGAAGGCCGCAAGGTGCGCGGCAGCCGCGAGGCGCGCGCGATCGGCAAGGCCAGCAAGTACGGGCGCAAGCAGCAGGTAACCGCCTGGAAGAACACCGAGGTCGATGCGCTCTACCAGTTGCGCGATGCCGGCGTGCGCGTGCCCGAGCCTTACGGCTACTACCACGGCGTGCTGGTGATGGAACTGGTGACCGACGTCGACGGCCATTCGGCGCCGCGGCTGTGCGAGGTCGACCTGTCGCCGGAGCAGGCGCGCGGGTTCCATGCCTTCCTCGTGCGGCAGGTGGTCAAGATGCTGTGCGTGGGCCTGATCCACGGCGATCTTTCGGAATACAACGTGCTGGTCGGGCCCGAGGGCCCGGTGATCATCGACCTGCCGCAGGTGGTCAGCGCCGCCGGCAACAACGCCGCGCGCGCGATGCTGTTGCGCGATGTCAACAACCTCACCGCAAGCCTTGGATTCTGGGCGCCCGAATTGTTCGAGACCTGGTATGGCGAGGAAATGTGGGCGCTGTTCGAGTCCGGCGACCTGCATCCCGACAGCGAGTTGACCGGCAAGTTCGTGCATGACGAGTCCACGGCCGATCTCGACGGCATCCGCCATGCGATCAACGACGCACGTGAGGAAGCCCTGATCCGCCAGCAGGGGCGCGAGGCGGCGGCGGAAGAGTATTAGGGTCCCGCCCTGGTCGCAGGTTTATCCATCGTCTTCGAGTCGAGCGGCCTGGCCGGTCGGGTCGCTTCAAGCCACAGACACCTTCGAGAGATCCCCATGACGATTTCCATGCACGCCGCTTCCGTTTCCGTTTTCACCCAGATGCTCGGCAGCCTCGGCGACATTCTCGCCAAGGCCGAGGCGCACGCAGCCGACCGCAAGATCGAGCCGGCCGCGCTGCTGCAGTCGCGGCTGTTTCCCGACATGCTGCCGCTGACGCGCCAGGTGCAGATCGCCTGTGATTTCGCCAAGGGCGTGACCGCGCGGCTGGCCGGGGCCGAAGTGCCGGTGTACGACGACCGGGAGCAGACCTTCGCCGAACTGCGGGCGCTGGTGGAGCGGACCCGCGCCTTCATCGACGGCTTCGACGCGGCCGCCTTCACCGGCAGTGAGCAGCGCGAGATCGTGACCCGGCCCGGCACGCCGAAAGAGCGCCGCTTCGATGGCCAGAGCTACCTGCTGAGCTACGGACTGCCCCAGTTCTTCTTCCACGTGACCACGGCCTACGCATTGCTGCGCCACAACGGGTTGGAGATCGGCAAGCGGGACTACATGGGCGCCTACTGACGCGCAGGGAACCTTCTCAGTCGATGAGAGAAACGGGGCGAGCCTTGCGATCGTGCGGCCGGTGACCGCAGGCGCGGTGGCCGGGCCCGATCAGAACCGGTCGGTCACCGGCACGTAGCGCCATTGTCCGGCCGGCATCTTGCCCAGCGAGATCCGGCCGATGCGGATGCGCTTGATCGCGACCACGGCCAGCCCGACTTCGCCGCACATGTGGCGCAGTTGCCCGGGCTTCACGTCCTTGATCGCGAACCGCAGCCTTACCTCGTTCTGCCAGCTGACCTTGCACGCCGGCAACGCGCGACCCCGGTAGCTCAGTCCGCGCGCGAGGCGACTGAGCGTGTACGGCCCGGTGGCGCCGTCGACCTCGACGATGAATTCCTGCTCCAGCTGCGCGGCGTCCTCGGTCAACCGCCGGCACACGCGCCCGTCCTGCGACAGCACCACCAGGCCGCTGGCATCGGTGTCCAGTGGCATCAACGGGACCAGCCTGGCGAAGTGCCGGTCGTGGATGCGCCAGCCGCTGGGGTCGACCCGCGCATGCGTATCGGGGGTGACCAGTGCCGCGGACGCGGCGAACTCGATATCGACCGGCTTGTGCAGCAGGATCGTCGCCGGCTCGGTGGGCGTCAGTTGCGCGTCCGGGTCGATCTCGACCGCCTGGGTGGTGACCGGGAACTGGGGTTCCTCGACCACGTTGCCGTCGACACGAACCCAGCCGCCTTCGATGTACTGCTCGGCCTCCGTGCGGGAGCAGCGGGCGAGGTCGGCAACGCGTTTGGCAAGGCGGATCGGTTCGGACATGGGGGCCATCGCAACAATTCAGGGACCCAGTGTAAATGCTTGCGTCGCCCGACCCTTCCGGGGTCAGGCAGCGGGGGTCAACGGTTGCCAGGCTTCCACGACGGAATTTCGGCCACCTGCGCCGCAAGCACGTGCAGCAGTTGCTTGTCGTGCTCGTTGGTGAGCGCCGCCAGCGCCCGCTGCAGCGCTTGCTGCGATTGATGCTGCGCATTGCGCCGGAATTGCGGATCGTCCACCCGGGCCAGCGCGTAGAGCGCCTTCTGCAGCCGGATGCCGACCTCGACGATCGGGGCACCATCGCGGGCGATCGGGCGGAACAGGTCATCGAACAGGTCGTCCACCTTGATTTCCGGGACGTGCACCTGCGGGAAGCGGACCTCTTCCGCGTCGCTTTCGCGAGGCTCCTGCCAGATCCACAGGATGCGCACGGCGCGCCCGATGATGTCGATGGCGGTGCCGGCATCATTGATGCCCGGTGACAGCGCATGGGAGGCGATCTCCGCCAGCACCGCGGCGCCGAAACGCGGATCCTGGTCGTAGGAACGCAGCTCGTCGATGGTGAAGGCATCGCACAGATCCTCCCGGGCCTCGTCGGCGGGAATGCCCCGCACCCAGGCCAGCGGTCGCGTGGGCTCGGCCAGCGTCCCCGGCGGCGAGGCGACGAAGATGCTGGAGCCGGGATGTTCCCCGGCCAGCTCCGACAGGGCATCCATGTCGAGGTGTTGCACGTATCCGACCCGATCGGGGTATATCGCGCAGGCGTCGGCAGGAACTGGATTGCCATCCGCGCGCTGCGGCTGCCCCCCGAGATAGGGGTTGTGGTGCCGCGCCCGCATCGCCTTGGCGGTCGCCTGCTCGATGCGGTCGCTGGTCGACGCTACCTGGCCGAGCTTCGACACGTGATCGATCCAGTGCAACAAGGTGCCGACCACGAAGGCGATGACCGCCAGCGATACCACGAACAGCACCAGCCGGCCCTCCTCGCCATAGATGCCGGTACTCAGCGCGATCATGCCCACGAGGCTGAAAAGGAATGCGCCGATGAACGTGCCCAGTGCGTTGTGCACGGTGCCATCCTCGGTCAACAGCCGGATCGCGCGTGGGCTGACGTTGCTGCTGGCGGCGATGTACGCCGACACCATCGTGCTCAACGAGAAGATCGTGACCGCAAGCATGCTCGAGGCGATCACGCCCAGGATGTTGTCGACCGAGTTGGCACCGACCTCGGCCGAGATGTTGTCGGGGATGAACGGCCTGAGCACGACCGCAATGAATGCCGTGGCTATGGCCAGCAAGGAGAACAGCGTTGCCCGGAACCACAGCGTGCGAGCCAGTTGCAGCAGGCGCCACTGCAGGCGGGAGATCGTGGGACGGGACATCCGGGTTCAGCTCGACAGCTTGCCGAGGGAGCTGTCCAGAACCCGCTGCAACTTGTGCGCGGCGCCGCTGATCGCCGCACGCATGGTCTCGGCATCGTTGGAGGCGGCGGCCGGAGGACGGCCCTCAAGCCGGGCTTCCATGACGCAACGCTTGTCGCTGCTGCCCGATTTGTCCGCATTGACGTCGCTCAGGTGCACCTCGACCCGGGTGATCTGCCTGCGAAAACGACCGAGCACGCTCTCGACGATGCCGTCGACGTGGACTGCGAGCGCTTCGTCGCCCTGGACGTGGTTGTCGGTATTGAGCATTACTTTCACGCTGGATCTCCCTGGTGGGCCGGTTCGGACGCATCGGCGGTGAAACCGATGGCGTCGGATGGGCCATCACGCTACCGCGGTGCGGATGCATGGGATGCGAAAAGCGTCGGGAACGCGGGTCTGCGGTCAGGCCGGGCCCCGGTCCGCGTAAAATCGCGGTCATGATCCTCAATCTGGCCGCCTATCATTTCGTCCGCATCGACGACCCCGACGCGCTGGCCGGCGAGCTGCACGAATCGGCCGAGGCGGGCGGATTGCGCGGTACGGTGCTGGTGGCCGGCGAAGGACTGAACCTGTTCCTGGCGGGGCCCGAAGATCGGGTCCAGGCGTTCCTCGCGCGCCTTCGCGTCGACCCGCGGTTCGCCGATATCGCCGTCAAGTTCAGCCGCAGCAAGTCGCAACCGTTCGGGCGGCTCAAGGTCAAGGTCAAGCCGGAGATCATCGCGTTCCGTCGCGACGGCGCATCGCCGCTGGCGGGCCGGGCGGCAACGGTGGCGCCGTTCGAGCTGGCGCGCTGGATCGAACAGGGCCACGACGACCAGGGACGGCGCCTGGTGCTGCTGGACACCCGGAACCGCGAGGAGATCGCCTACGGCACGTTCGCCGGTGCGTTGACCCTGCCGATCGACAACTTCACCGAGTTGCCCGATGCACTCATGCCGCATCGCGAGGGACTGGCGGACGCGACGGTGGTCAGCTTCTGCACCGGCGGCATCCGCTGCGAGAAGGCCGCGTTGTTCCTGCAGGCCGATGGCATGGGGAACGTGCTGCAGCTCGACGGCGGGATCCTGGGCTACTTCGAGCAGGTCGGTGGCGCGGGGTACGACGGCCGCTGCTTCGTGTTCGACGCGCGCATCGCGCTGGACCCTGAGCTGCAGGCGCTGGTCGATCCGGACTGAGCTTCCTCATTCCGCGGCACCCGGAGTCTCGCTGGGGTCTGCCGGCAGTTCGTCCAGCCGGGCCTGCGCGGCCACCTCGCGGGCGCCGACGATCATCTCGGTGAGCCAGTGGATCAGCACGCGTCGGTAGGCCAGTTGCGCGTCCTCGTGGGAGAGCGCGTGGTCGGCACCCCGCAGCAGGCGCGAGGTCAGCGAACGCGCGCCCGACAGTGCTGCGGTGTAATTGCCGATCACCTTGTGCGGCACGGTTTCATCGAACTCCGATTCCACCAGCAACGCATCGCCGAGGAAATCCGCGCATGCGCGCAGCGCGCGGTTCTCGTCGGCGCGCAGCGCCCGGCGCCGGTAGGCGTGCAGATCGGTTGCCTCGTGCAACTGGCGCTTGGACATCGTCCAGCCCTCGTCCATGTACAGCGCCGGGGAGCGCAGCGCCAGCCATCGCACCGGCCGCAGCGCGGTCAGGATGGCGGCGAGGTAGCCGCCGTAACTGATGCCGACCACGGCGATCGCGGCGGGGTCCACGTGGGGTTCGTCCAGCAGGCGGTCGTAAGCGGCCAGCAGGTCCTGCAGGTTGTCCTGGCGGCTGACCGTGTCCCGGCGGGCGGCATGGCGCTCGTGACCGCGCAGATCGAACGTGAGGCACACGCAACCCAGGCCCGCCGCCTCGCGCGCGCGCTGCAGGTCCTGGGCCTGGCTGCCGCCCCAGCCGTGGACGAACAGCACGCCGGGCAACTTCGCCGCCGGCGCGAGCAGGGTGCCGCAGACCTCATCGGCGGCCACCGGAATCTCGATGGTCTCAAGCCTGATCTCCATGCGCCTCCACCCGGCAGTACTTGGTCAGCGGGCCGGCCCGCGGATCCTCGCCGCTGAAGTAGACCTCGGCACCTCCCGGGGCCGGCTGCAGCGCGTACACCTCATGCGTGGACGCATGCACGCGCTGCAAGCTCGGGTCGGCCTGGAAGGCCTGGATCGCGGCGATCTCGGCCGGGCTCGCGCCGCCGATCCGCCACGATTGTTCGAGAACCCCGGTGCGCTGCAGGCCGTCGCGGTCGCGGCCCTGGATCACGTCGTAGTTACGCCGCGAGGCGAAGAAGCGCGGGAACACATGCCCCAGCGCGGCATCGAAGCATTGCGCCCGGGCCACGGCGGTGCGGATGCCGGCGGGGAGGTCCAGCGCGAGCAGGTCGGGGAAGCAGCCGCGCACGACGTGCAGGTCGGAGCCGCCATAGACCAGCGTGCCGTTGCGGTTCGGCGTCAGCCGCTGGGTGCCGTGGTACGTGATCCGGATCCCGGCGAGTTCGGCCTGGCCGACGCTGAAAGTCACCACGTCGTCGAGGTTCAGCTCGATCGCCAGTCCGTACGTGCGCAGCTCGTCAGGATCGATCTGCTCCAGCGCGCCATCCAGCTCGGTTGGACGGGCGACGACGAACTGTCCGCTGCCACCGATCCCCAGTGCCGGCTTCAGCCGAGCGGTGCCCAGTTCGAACAGCCGGCTGCAGGCCTGGCGCGCGTCGTCCGCCGTGAACACCGAGAACCCCGGCAGCACGGCGTCGCCCAGGCGGCGGGACAGTGTCCTGGACCAGCCTTCGGGAACCCGGCTGCCCGGGGCCAGCGCCGGATGGGTGATGGTCTTGGTGGCGACGAAGGGGTAGGGCACCACGCCGCCGACCAGGTTGTCGCTGGTGCGGATGCCCAGGGACGCGGCCTGGGCGTCGAGCAGGGTGTCGGCCGGAACAAAGTACAGCGGCCCCTCGTAGCTTGCCGACGGCGCGTATTCGCCGGCGTACGCGCCGCCCATCAGCGCGGCGATCTTGCGCGCCATCGTCTCCAGCGTGATCGCTTCGTGGCCGCGCGCGCTGCCTCCGCGATTGCGCAACATTACGATCTGCCGCGGGTGTTGCCGTTCAAGGGGCGCTGCCGGGTGGGTCATCCGCCGCTCCGCTCGGGTGCGGCGGTAGGGTTGACGATGGATGTTCAGCGGGCCGTGAAGCCTTCGTTGCCCACTTCAGGGCGAGACGTCCGTGGGGGCTGCGGCCCGCCGGCCTTCGAGCCAGTGCGCCGCGCCGACGCCGGCCCGGCGCCCGCTGGCGAAGCATGCGGTCAACAGGTACCCGCCCGTGGGTGCTTCCCAGTCGAGCATCTCGCCGGCGCAGAACGTGCCGGGCACTGCATCGAGCATCAGCGACGCGTGCATCGCCTCCAGTCGCACGCCCCCGGCGCTGCTGATCGCCTCGGCAAGCGGCCGCGCACGCCTGAGTACCAGCGGCAGGCGCTTGATCGCGCGCGCGAGGGTTTCGGCATCCTCCCGTTGCGGCTTCTCCAGCACCTCGTGCAGCAGCGAGGCCTTGGCCCCGACCAAGCCCGCCTGGCGTCGCAGGTGCTCGCTGAGGCTGCGGCCGGCGCGCGGCTTGGCGAGATCGCGCCGGAGCCGGTCCAGGTCGCGGCCGGGCGCGAGGTCGAGGTGCAGGGTCGTCTGGCCGTCGCGCGCGATCGCCTCACGCAGGGGCGCCGACAGTGCGTACACCAGGCTGCCCTCGATACCCGTTTCGGTGACGACGCACTCACCCTGCAACGCATGCTCGCTGCCGCTGGCGTCCTGCCAATGCGCCACCACCGGCTTCAGCGGCGCGCCGGCGTGGCGCTCGGCGAAGTGCGCGCTCCAGCCGATGTCGAAGCCGCAATTGGAGGGTTGCAGTGGCGCGACGTCGACACCACGAGCGGCCAGCCACGGCTGCCAGGCGCCGTCGGAACCCAGCTGCGGCCAACTCCCGCCACCCAGCGCGAGCACGGTGGCGCCAGCCTGCACGCGGCGCTCGCCTTCCGGCGTCGCAAAGCGCAGCGCACCCGCATCGTCCCAGCCCAGCCAGCGGTGCTGCACGTGGAAGCGCACGCCGGCCTCGCGCAACCGCCGCACCCAGGTGCGCAGCAGCGGCGCTGCCTTGCGGTCGACCGGGAACACACGCCCGGAACTGCCGATGTAGGTGTCGACGCCGAGGCTGCTGGCCCACGCGCGCAGCGCATCGGCATCGAATTCGTCGAGCCAGCCAGCGACCGCCTCGCGTCGCTCGCGGAAGCGCGCGTCGAACTGCGGCCGGGGCTCGCCGTGGGTGAGGTTGAGCCCACCCTTGCCCGCGATCAGGAACTTGCGCCCGACCGACCCCTTGCCCTCGAACACGTCGACCTCCACCCCGGCCGCGCGCGCGGCTTCGGCAGCCATGAGGCCGGCGGGTCCGCCGCCGATGATGGCGATGCCGGGCAGGGACGTGGTGGTAGTCGCGATGGGCATGGATGCCTGGCTGCTGTGGAGCGTTGAGCGTGCTGGTCGTCGACCCGGCTCGCGGTCACCTGGTGGATGCACTGGATGGGTGGTCGAACACGATGACATGGTCCAGGTCCATCCGGATCCCGATGCGCTGGCCGATCGCGTGGTCGTGGTGCGACGGCACCAGTGACAGCACCACATGGCCGCTGTCGAGCCGCAGCGTGTACAGGAACTGGGCGCCGCGGAAATGGCGCTGGATGATCTGCGCCTTCAGCGGCGCATCGTCGTCGTGCACGACATCGTCGGGCCGCAGCAGCAGGGTGATCTGCGTACCCAGCGGCGCGGCGACGTTGCGCGCCGTGGCGTCGCCGAATGGCGTGCAGATGCGCATCGGGCCGCAGACCTGCGCCGGCAGGAACGTGCCTTCGCCGACGAAATCCGCCACGAACCGCGTCTGCGGACGGTGGTAGAGGTCGTAGGGGGTCGCCCACTGCTGCAGGCGTCCCTGGCCGATCACACCGACGCGGTCGGCGATCGCGAACGCTTCGATCTGCGAATGGGTCACCATCAGTGCACCAACGCCTGCGGCCTTGAGCGCGGCCCGCACGTCCAGCGCCAGGCGCTCGCGCAGGTCGGGATCCAGGCTGGAGAACGGCTCGTCCAGCAGCACCAGCCGCGGCTGCGGCGCCAGCGCGCGGGCCAGGGCGACACGCTGCTGTTGGCCGCCCGAAAGCTGGTGCGGGTGGCGCGCGGCCGTGTCGGCAAGGCCGACGAGGTCGAGCATTTCGCGCGCGCGTTGCAGTGCCAGCGCCCGCGGCTGCCGGAACAGGCCAAAGCGCACGTTGTCGAGCACGCTCAGGTGCGGGAGCAGCGCGTGGTCCTGGAACACCATCCCGATCTGCCGTTGCTCGGGCGGCAGATGCACGCCGTTGCCCGCCAGCACGTCGGCGCCGGCGGCGATGCGTCCGGCCATCAGCGGCTCGAACCCGGCCACGGCGCGCAGCAGCGTGGTTTTGCCGGCCGCCGACGGGCCCAGAAGGCAGCCGATGTCGCCGCTTTCGAGCACGAAGGACACCTGCTCCAGCACTGGCCGATCGCCGTAACCAACCGCCGCGTCGTCGATCTCAAGCCGCATCGGCAGCGTTCTCCCTTCGTGTGAGCAGGATCATCGGCACCAGCCCCACCAGCACGATCGCCAGTGACGGCAGCGCGGCGCGCGCCCATTCGCCTTCGCTGGTCAATTCGAACACGCGGGTGGCCAGCGTGTCCCAGCCGAACGGCCGCATCATCAGGGTGATCGGCATCTCCTTCATCACGTCGACGAACACCAGCAGCGCGGCGGTGGCGAAGCTGCCGCGCAGCAGCGGCCAATGCACCAGGCGCAATTGTCGCCGACCGGTAACGCCGAGGCTGCGCGCGGCCTCAAGCAGGCTTGGCTTGACCCGAAGCAGGCCGCCGGCCACCGGCGCGTGCGCGACCGCGGTGAAGCGGATGCCGTAGGCGATCAGCAGCAACAGCAGACCGCCTTCCAGCGTCACGTCGATGCCGTGCCGGTTGGCCAGCCAGGTCGAGAATCGCGCCATCGGCACGTACAGGCCGATCGCCAGCAGCGCGCCCGGCAGGCCATAACCGAACGTGGCCAGGCGCGTGGTCGAGGTGGTCAGCAGCCCCGCGCGCGCGCGCGCGGCCATCGCGATGGCGAAAGCGGCCGCGGTCGTGGCGACCGCAGCGATGCTCGCCAGGGTCAGCGCGTTGCGGATCGTGGCCAGATAGCGCGCGTCCAGGTCCGACAGGTGCGCGAATGCATTCCACAGCAGCCGCGACACCGGCAGCAGCAGGGCCAGCGCGAGCACGGCGGTACACAGGGCGGTGGCGAGCCAGCCGCGCCTGCCCAGCGGCACCCGCACCGTGCTCCGGTGCCCGAGCGTGGCGAAGGACTGGCGCCGCCGCGTGGCCGCCTCCAGTGCCACCAGCGCGACCACGACGATCAGCATCACCGCGGCGATCTGCAACGCGGTGTCCGTGGAGAACAACGCGAACCAGGCCTTGTAGATCGCGGTGGTGAAGGTGTCGTAGTTGAAAGCGGCCACGGTGCCGAAATCGGCGAGGGTTTCCATCAGCACCAGCAGGACGCCGCCGGCGATCCACGGCCGCGCCATCGGCAGGCTGGCGCGGGCGAACGCGCGCCACGGCCCCATCCCCAGCGCGCGTGCGGCCTCCATCGCGCGTGCGCCCTGGCTGGCGAAGGCTTCGCGGGCGATGAGGTACACGTAGGGGTAGAGCGCCAGGGTCATCACCGCGATCAGGCCGGCGCGCGAGCGGATCTCCGGCAGCGCAGGACCGCCGACCCCGCGCAGCCAGCTCGCCAGCGGCCCCGCGTAGCCGAGCAGGTCGATGAACACCACCGCCAGCACGTAGCCCGGCAATGCCAGCGGCAGCACCAGGGCGACGGTGAAGAAGCGACGGCCGGGAAATTCGCACAGTGCGACCAGCGCCGCCAGGCCGGTGCCGAGAACCGCCGTGCCGGAGCCGACACCGAGCAGCAGCCACAACGTGTTGCCGCCGACCCGCGGCAACACGTAGCTGACGAGGTGATCGAGCGTGTCGTGCTCGGGCCGGGTCAGCGACGCCAGCGTCGCCAGCAGCGGCACCAGGCTGGGCAGCGAGAGCGCGACGGCGAGCCACACCCACGGCGACGTCGGGGCGTGCCGGTGGCGTGGCCAGGCAGAAGGTTCAGCGATAGCCGGCACGGTCCATCAGCTTGACCGCTTCGGCCTGCAGCTTGCCCGACTCGGTGACGTTGATCAGGTTCTGGCGGTACTCGCCCCACGCCTGCACGATCGGCGCCGCGGCCACTTGCGGGTTGGCCGGGTACTCGAGGTTCTCGTTGGCGTACATGCCCTGGGCCTCACCGGCCGACAGCCATTCGATGAACGCGCGCGCGCCGGCCACGTTGTCGGCATGGGTGGTCACGCCAGCGCCGGAGACATCGACATGCACGCCGCTCGCGTCTGCGCCGGCCGTGCCCTGGTTGGGCCAGAACACCGTCACCGGCAGCGCCGGGTCGTCGCGCAGGGCGCGGCCGAGGTAGTAGCTGTTGACGAT
>DATHRJ010000334.1:0-16265 GCA_035465455.1 Lysobacter sp. | reverse complement strand
GACCGCCGCGGCCAGGATCGCCAGCCAGTTGAGGTCGGGAATGTTCATTGCTGTCCTCCAGGTGCGACGAAGGGTGGCCAAGCGCCGCGCGATCCCGCGCCCGGTATCGCGCGGCAAGGCCTGCGTGCAACCTCCGGGATGCCGCCCGATGGGGCTGACGACGCCGAGCGCAGTGTGCCGCACATCGCCGCGGTCAGCCCGTCAGCGCGTGTCGACCGGCGGGTACGCGCGCGGCAGCCCGCCGTTTTCGGCCGGCGCGACGTTGCGCAGGTAGCGGTCGCGCAGTTCGGTCTGGCGGCTGCGCATCGGCACCGCGGCGCCGTCGAGCCAGACCTGCAGTGCCACCGCACTGACCTCCAACGGGTCGCCGCTCCACAGCACCAGGTCCGCGCGCTTGCCGGGGACGATGCTGCCCAGGGTGTCGGAGACGCCGAATGCCTGCGCCGGCACCGAAGTCAGGCCCGCCAGGCCGTCGGCCCACGGCAGGCCGTTGGCCACCGCGTTGCCCGCGAGCTGGCGGTTCTTGCGCGCGTTGTGCGCCGCGTCCCCGGTCTGGCTGAAGCCGACCGCGACGCCGGCCGCACGCAGCCGCGCCGCGTTCTCCATGGTCGCGCCGATATGGTCGAAGCCCGACGGCAGGTTCGCGAGCGGATCGACGAACACCGGCACCTTGGCCGCGGCCAGTTCCGGCGCCAGCTTCCATGCCTCCGCGCCCCCGGCGATCGCGATGCGCACGCCGTGGCGCTTGGCCCAGCGCAACAGCTGGCGGATGTCGGCGGCGCGGTCGACGCCGACCATCATCCGGCCACCGCCGCCGATGTAGCGCGCCAGCGTGGTGCGCCCGGCCGGGGTCAGCAGCGCCGCATGCGAGTCCGGGCCGATGCGGCCGCGGATCTCGTCGATCAACTGGTCCAGGATCATCCACTGCGCCGCGCGCGAGCGCCCGCTCAGCGCCGCGGCGTCGCTGCCGATGTCGACGAACAGCACGCGCGGGCCGATCGGGTCGGGCCCGCCATCCAGCCGCATCACGCCGCCCTGGCCGCTGATGATCGATCCACCATCGCCGCTGCCGGCGCCCAGCAGGGTCCAGCCGATCCCCTCGGTGCGCGACACCGCGATCAGCACCGACGCCGGGTTGTAGGCCAGGGTCACGTCGAACTCCGGGCGCACGGTCATCGGCCGGCCTTCGGTGCCCAGGCCGAGGTTGGTGTCGACGGTGACGCCCTCGCCGGAAACCTCCTCGATGCCGATCCCGGTGATGCCGCCGAACAGTGTCGGGGTCAGCGGCCGGTTCTGTGCGTCGACCACCTGCGCCCCGGCCGGCGCGGCCAGGCCGTTGCCGACTGCGCGGATGGTGCCGTCCGCGATGAGCACGTCGGCGTTGTGCAGCGTGCCCTGCGGGCCCGCGGTGTGCACGGTTGCGTTGCGGATCAGCACGCTGTTGGCACGCGTGTCCTGGGCGGACGCGGCAAAGGCCGCGCAGGCCAGTGCCGCGGCGGCCAGAACCTTCAGTGCGGGGCGGCTCACAGCGCGCCCCCGGTCACGCCGCGGTCGCTGGCGCCGTGCCCGAGCATGAAGTCCGAGCGCGGTTGCCGCGATGGATCGCGACGGTCGTACATGCGCGCGCCGTCGATGTAGACCTGTTCGGCCTGCGCGTAGACGCTGAACGGGTTGCCGTTCCAGAGCACCACGTCGGCCATCTTGCCCGGCTCCAGGGTGCCGGTCTGGTCGAGGATGCCCATCGAGCGGGCAGGGTTGGCCGTGACCCAGGCGATCGCGCGCTCGGGCGCGATCTCCATGCCGGCAAGCTTCGCGTGGGCCATGACCTTGGCCGCTTCCTGGTTGAGGCGCTGGATGCCATCCTCGGAATCGGAATGCACGATCGCGCAGCTGCCGGCGGGGCGGTCGACCAGCGCGATGTTTTCCTGAATGCCGTCGAACGCCTCCATCTTGAAGCCCCACCAGTCGGCCCACAGCGCGCCGCACACGCCTTCGGCGGCCAGCCGGTCGGCGACCTTGTAGGCCTCCACGCCGTGGTGGAAGGCCGCGATCTTGAAGCCGAACTCCTTGGCCAGGTCGAGCATCGTGTTCATCTCGTCGGCGCGGTAGCAGTGGATGTGCACGAGGATCTCGCCGCTGATCGCGCCGGCCAGGGTCTCCAGCTTGAGGTCGCGCTTGCCGCCACTGTCCTTCTCGCTGTCGACCGCGTCGGTATCGGCCTCGCCCTGCCACCAGCGGCGCGCCTTCGGCGCCTCATCGGGCTTGCCGTTCTTGCCGTTCTTCTTGAGGTACTCGGCCGCGTCGATGAAGGCGGCGCGGTAACCGGCGACGTTGCCCATGCGCGTGCCCGGGCCGCCCTTCTGCCCGTAAACGCGCTTGGGGTTCTCGCCGCAGGCCATCTTCATGCCCCACGGCGCGCCCGGGAACTTCATCGCCTGGTAGCTTTCGGCCGGCACGTTCTTGAGCGTGACGCCACGACCGCCGACCAGGTTCGCCGAGCCCGGCAGCACCTGCAGCGAGGTCACGCCGCCAGCGAGCGCGGCGGCAAAGCCCGGATCCTGCGGCCATACCGAATGCTCGGCCCAGACGTGCGCGGTCACCGCGCCGGTCGCCTCGTTGCCATCGCTGTGCGCGTTGACCCCGGGGCTGGCGTACACGCCCAGGTGCGAGTGCACGTCGATGATGCCCGGGGTCACCCACTTGCCGGTGCCGTCGACGCGGGTGGCATTGGCCGGCGCGACCAGCGCGGGGCCGACCGCTACCACGCGCCCGCCCTCCAGCAGCACGTCGGCGTCCTCCAGGCGCATGCCGGTGCCGGTCAGCACCGTCGCGTGCTCGATCAGCACCGGCGGCGCGGTGATCGCGCGGTAGGTGCTGGGGTAGGGGTCGGCGGCGAGCAGCGGGCGCTTGCCGTCGGCCTCGGCGGCGCCGGCGGCGCCCGCGCTCAAGGCAACGGCCAGCGCTGCCGTCAGCGCGGCGGTATGGAGTCGTAGCATCGGTGATGGTCCCCTGGAGGTGCCGCCGGCTGCTGCCGGCGCGCTCCGGCCACCGTAGCCCGGCCCCCCGGGGCTGCCAACCCTGACGATGGTCATGGACGGGTGACACAATCGACAGAACGGAGTGGCTGGAAGCACAAGCGATGAAGGACAAGCACGAGATCGTCCGCAACTGGTTGCCGCGCTATACCGGGGTGCCGCTGGAGGGGTTCGGCGAGCACGTGCTGCTGACCAATTTCGGCGGCTACGTGCACACCTTCGCGCGGCTGATGGGCACGCAGGTGGTCGGGCTCGACCGGCCGATGCCCAGCGCCACCGCCGACGGCATCACCCTGATCAACTTCGGCATGGGCAGTCCCAACGCGGCCACGGTGATGGACCTGCTGTCGGCGATCGAGTCCAGGGCGGTGCTGTTCCTGGGCAAGTGCGGCGGACTCAAGCGCAAGAACCAGCTGGGCGACCTGATCCTGCCGATCGCGGCGATCCGCGGCGAGGGCACCAGCAACGACTACATGCCGCCCGAGGTCCCGGCGCTGCCGGCGTTCGCGCTGCAGCGCGCGGTCTCCACCATGATCCGCGACCTCGGCCACGATTACTGGACCGGCACCGTCTACACCACCAACCGCCGCGTCTGGGAGCACGACGACGCCTTCAAGGAATACCTGCGCAAGCTGCGGTGCATGGCGATCGACATGGAGACGGCGACGATCTTCGCCGCCGGGTTCGCCAACCGCATCCCGTGCGGCGCGCTGCTGCTGGTGTCGGACCAGCCGATGGTCCCGGAAGGCGTCAAGACCGAAGTCTCCGATGCGCGCGTCAGCACCGAGTTCGTCGACCGACACGTCCAGATCGGCATCGAGGCGCTGAAGCTGATCCGCCGCCACGGCAAGTCGGTGCGGCACCTGCGGTTCGGTGAGTAGGTCGCGCATCTGCGCGGGCCCCGGGTAAGCGCAGCGCACCCGGGACCTGGCACAACCCCAAGGACACGACATGAGCGACACGACCATCCGTCCCGCCGACATCACCGGCTTCTGGCGCCAAGCCGGTCCCGCGCGCTGGTTCGCGCGCAGCGACGCCTTCGACAGCGAATGCGCGCGCTTTCGCGACGCCCATTTCGCCGCGGCGCGGCGCGAGTTCGAAGGCTGGATGCACACTGCCGAAGGGGCGCTCGGGTTGTTGCTGCTGCTGGACCAGATCCCGCGCAACCTGTTCCGCGGCAACGCGCACGCCTATGCGACCGATCCGCTGGCGCGGCACTATGCCGCGCGTGCGCTCGGGCTGGGCATGGACCTGCAGGTCGACGCGCCGTTGCGCCCGTTCCTGTACCTGCCGTTCGAGCATTCCGAGGAGTTGGTCGACCAGGAGCACTCAGTGAGGCTGTTCGCGGCACTGGACGATGCCGAATCGGAGCGCTGGGCCCGCGCGCATCACGACATCATCGTGCGCTTCGGCCGCTTCCCGCACCGCAATGCCGCGCTCGGCCGCGCGAGCACCCCGACCGAGCAGGCATTCCTCGACGGCGGCGGCTTCGACGGCTGAAGGTTCCTTGTAGCCCGGGTAAACAAAGCGCACCCGGGACCTCGCAGAAGTCCATGGCGGTCGACGAGTCCCGGGCGCGCTGCGCTTACCCGGGCTACCCGAGCTACGAAACTCAGTAACGCGGCACGTGCGGGTCGGCGTCGCTCCACGCCGCGATGCCGCCTTCGACGTTATAGAGCGTGCGGAAGCCCAGCCCGCGGAAATGCTCGGCCGCCTGCGCGCTGCGTCGACCGTGGTGGCACAGGAACGCCAGCGGCGTGTCCTTCGGCAGCGCTTCCAGTTGCGCCAGCGCGTCGTCTTCCAGCGCGGTGAACGGCTCGTTGACCGATGCCTGCAGGCGCTCTTCAGCCGGGCGCACATCCACCAGGGTCAGCGTGCCGGCGCCGATGCGTTCGGCCGCCTCGATCGGGGTGATCGGCTGCACCTTCGGCGGCGCGTTCGGGTTGTCGATCACCAGGCCGCGGCCGCGCTCGTCGTCGACCCAGTCGATCGACAGGCCGCGTGCGCGCCCGGCGCTGGCGAGGTCGAATTGCACGCGCAGGCCCTCGACTTCGGTCGCGATCGCCTTCGGGTCGGTCGGACCCAGCTGCAGCTTGGCATTGAAGCGCGCATCGACATCGACCTGCAGCGCGTAGCCGTCGCCAGCGTTCGCGACCGCATCGCGCAACATCTGCGCGGCCGCGGGACTGATGCTGATCGACGGCGGGCTGCGATCCGGCGCGGCCAGCCCGAGCAGGCTGTGCAGCTCGCCGGAGCCGACCATCTGCTCGATGATGTCGCTGCCGCCGACCAGGTCGCCGCCGATGTACAGCTGCGGGATGGTCGGCCACTGGCCGTATTGCTTGATGCCTTCGCGGATCTCCGGATCGGCCAGCACGTTGACGTGGGCGTAGTCGACGCCGAGCGAATCCAGCGCGCCGATCGCCTTGGCCGAGAAGCCGCATTGCGGCGCGCGCGGGTCGCCCTTCATGAACAGCACGATCCGGTTCGCGCCGAGCAGGGTTTCGATGCGCGTGAGCACGGTCGGTTCAAGAGACATGACAGCGTTCCAACAATAACGTGGGGACCCCCAGTTTACGCCCCGAAGGAAGTCCCCTTGGGGGGCGCCCCGGATGAGGTTCACTTTGGGGCGCCCCGGAAAGATTCCCTCCTTGGCGACGGCGCGGCCCATGGCATCATTCGGACCCATGTCGAAACCGCCCCTGCATCGTCCGCCTCGCAGCCCCTACCTGGGGGCCGCCGTGTTCGTGGCGTCGCAACTGGCGGTGCTGGCGATCTGGTGGAGTCGGGGCTGGCAGTTCGGCCTGGTGGCGCTAGCCGTAAGCCATCTGGCGGTGGTCTGGGCGACGTTGTGGCCAAAATCGCGGCTGCTGGGTCCGGTGCTGACGCGGCTGCCGACCGACGAAGCGAAAGTGTGGCTGACGATCGACGATGGCCCCGGCGAAGACACTTTGGCGATGCTGGACCTGCTGGATGCGCATGGCGCGAAGGCGACGTTCTTCGTGGTCGGCAGGCGCGCCGCGGCGCGCCCGGATCTGGTCCGCGAGATTGCCAGGCGCGCACACGGCCTGGGCAACCACAGCTACCACCACCCGTCAGCGTGGTTCTGGGCGCTGCCGCCGGCGCGGATGCGCTACGAGATCACGCGCAACCAGCAACTTCTCACCGACCTGACCGGCACGGCGCCGCGCTGGTTCCGCGCGGTGGTCGGCATGGCCAATCCGTTCGTCGCCCCGGTGCTGAAGGACCACGGACTGGCGCGCGTCGCGTGGTCGGCGCGTGGCTTCGATGCGGTAGCGGCCGATCCGGCGCAGGTGGTCGGGCGCATCGAGCGCGGTCTCGCGCCGGGTGCGATCGTGTTGCTGCACGAAGGCGCCGGCCACGGCCGCAATGTCGAGACACTTGCCGCGCTGCTGCTGCGGCTGGATGAGTTGGGCTATCGCACGGTGCTTCCGGAGGAATTGGAATCCTCGGTGATCATGCCCGGCGAGGTGACAAGTGCAGCTGCGAGCTGACACTGGCTCCGTGCACCTGCATTTTCCTTACCCTCAACCGCCCGCCCTTCGGGTCTGGGGCACATGCCTGCAGTTATGGATCAGGGGTCAAGATCGAACCCTGCGCCGCAAGGGCAATCAGCTTTTTTGGGCAACAAAGCGAGGGACCCTGGTCACTCAAGCAGGTGCGACCACCCCTGCAAGCCCTCGATGCGCGACAGCACCAGCTTCACGCATACCAGCAGCGGCACCGCCAGCAACAACCCGATGATTCCCCACAGCCAGCCGAACAGCATCAGCGCCAGGATCAGGATCAGCGGCGACAGCGCCATGCGCCGGCCGAGCACGATCGGGGTGATGAACTGCCCCTCGATCGTATGCAGCAGCAGGTAGATGCCGGCGGGCAGCAACGATT
This sequence comes from Lysobacter sp., assembly GCA_035465455.1. GTDB lineage: Bacteria > Pseudomonadota > Gammaproteobacteria > Xanthomonadales > Xanthomonadaceae > Lysobacter_K. The sequence continues at coordinate 9,321 of DATHRJ010000334.1, read as the reverse complement.
GCCACATTTCGTCGAAGGCCACGAAGCCCATCACCAGCATGATGATGATGCCGATCAGCGGACCCACGTACGGGGCGAAGTTGAGGAAGAACGCCATGGTTCCCCATAGCAGCGCCTCCTGCAGCGGCACGTCGAGCAGGTACAGCGCGCCGGCGAACGCCAGACCCACCACCGCGTTGATCAGGCTGATGGTCAGCACGTAGCGCGAGATCTCGCGCTCGATCGAATGCAGGATGTCGATCGTCACCCGCTTCTGCTGGCGGCCCGGAAGCATCGCGATCGCGTTGCGTTGCAGGCTCTCGCCGTAGACCATGAAGAAGAAGGTCAGCAGCACCACCGCGAGTACCGACGCCAGCAGCTTGGGGGTCGAGGTCAGCGCCTTGTACGGGTCGTTGACCTCGGTGCGCACCACCTCGACCGGGCGCGCGTTCTCGCCGCCCGCGGCGCGCGCGATGTCCTGGGCGGCTTCGTTCGCCTCCTGCATCGGCTGGGCCATTTCGCGCAGCTTGGGCGTCAGCTGGCGCATCTCGCGCGGCACCTGGCGCACCCACTCACCGGCAGGTTCGATCAGCTGGTTGCCCAGGGCGACCGTGCCGGCAAGCCCCACGACCAGCACCAGCAACGCGCCGACGAAGCGCGGCAGGTAGAGGCGCTGCAGCGCGCGGATGATCGGATTGCCGATCAGCGCCAGGAACATCGCCAGCAGCACCGGCAGGATCAGCTCCTGCGCGGCCCACATCACGAACCCGGTCGCCAGGATCGCCAGCACCAGGGCCGCGGTCGACGCGCGCGGGCGCGGCGGCGCGGACGAATCGTCGGCATCGCTGGATGAAGGGGCGTCGGCAGGCAAGACGTCGACGGCGTTTGCCGCGCGCGCCCGGTCGTCCGAGGTGGAAACGCTCACGGTCACAGTGCCTCCAGCGACGAAGTCGCGGCCACGTCGGCAGCCGCGGCCGGCGCCGCGGCATCGGCCGCGATCTCGGCATCCGCGGCCGCATCCTCGGCATCGCCCGCGGCGGCCTGCGCGGTGGCGGTGGCAAACAGGCCCGACAGAAGCGACACGATCCGCACCACGCTGCCGCTGCGGGCGGCACTGCGCAGCGGCTCGGCGCGGCCGGTCACGAAGCCCGTCACCAGTCCCGCGATCACGATCCGCCCCGGCGTCCACGCCGCGCGCCACGAGCTCTTGAGTTGGCGGTAGTCGGCCGCGACCCGACGCTCCTGCGCCTCGAGCGCGGACTCGGCCTGGCTTACCTTTTCGATCAGTTTTTCGAAGCTCATGGGGTGCCGATGATCATGCGCGCAGACCACTCGCGCGCGGACGAAGGGGCGAAGCACGGCAAACCAACCGCCGCAGGCGGGAAATGCTCACGGCGGGGTGACATCGACACCGCGCTCGTCCTTGAGCGGCTGGCCCGCCGCGTCCTCTGACGGGCGTTGTTCGGTCGCATCCCGCGTGGAGGTGGCGGACCCGGCATCGGGGACGAAGTCGGACAGTTCGCCGATGCCCAGCCGCGCCAGCTGCCGGCGCGTGGCCTGGAGCCGGGTGTGTTCGAAATAGCCCATCGCGCGCCAGCCGACGAACCACGCCGCCGCGCCGCTGAGCAGAGCGGGCAGCAGCAGCGACAGCGACCAGGAAAGACCAACCCGGGCATTGAGCACCACCACCAGCACCGCCATCAGCAGCAGCCACGCCGATGCGCCGAACACGATCGCAACCCCGGTCATCGCCAGGGTGCGGCCTAATGCACTGCGTGCCAGCGAGATGTCGGCTGCGACCAGGCTGCGCATCGCCTTGGCCGCGTCGCCGGCCGCGCCGAGGCCGGCGCGGCCGGTCTGGCCGATCTGGCGCAGCGACTCGCCCAAGTCCGGCGCTGGATGCGCGTCGGCCTTTGGCGGCGTCGCGGCGCCCTGTTCCCCCGTTGCGCTCATCGCGTGGGCTTACTTTTCGCTGCGGCCGAGCTTGGCAATGATCCAGCCTGCGGCGAACGCGACGCCGAACGACGCCAGCGGACGCTCGCGCACCAGTTCGGCCGCGCTTTCGATCAGGTCCCGGCCCTTGTCCATCAGCATGTCGACCTGTTCGCCGGCCGCATGTCCGGCTTCCTCGGCGGCGGCGATGCCGGCCAGCGCGGTGTCGGCGAGGTCGGACTTCAGGTTCGCCTTGCCCAGGCGCAACTCCTCACCGGCCGCTCCGGCCGCACCCTTGAGCGCATCGCCGGTATCGCGGGCAGCCTGCTTCAGGTGGGTGCCGGCTTCGTTGAGGTTGGTCTTCATGGAATCGGTCGAAGTGGGGGTCATTGCGATGTTCCTTTTCTCAGGTCAATCATTGCATCGCCAGGTTGGCCTGCCGATTTCCGCGCACGATGCGCAGGATCAACTGTGCAGGAGGCGGTGTGAAGCCAGCGCGGAAGCCGGCGAGGTCGGCGAACGGACCGGTACTGGCCGCGAGCACCACGTCGCCCTCGCGCAGGCCGTTCTGCGCCGCGCGGCTGCCGCTGGCGACCGACTCGACCACCACCCCGGACGCGCCGGCCTGGCGCAGGCGCTCGGGCAGTTCGGCGAACGTCGCCCCGGCCAGGCGCGGATCGATGCCAGTCCCGGGGACCGCGCGCGGGTGCTCGCGCAGCCCGGCGGTGACCTGCAGCGGCTTGCCGCCGCGCAGCACGTCGAGGGTGACGGCGCTGCCGATCGCCTGCAGGCCCTCGAAATTGCGCAAGGCATCCGGACCGTCGATGCGGGTGCCGTTGGCGCCGACGATCACGTCGCCGGCGCGCAGGCCCGCGGCCGCCGCGGCGGTGTCGGGCAGCACCCGGGTCACCACCGCGCCGCGCGCATCGGTGATGCCCAGGCCCTGCGCCAACCGCGCATCGACCTGCTGGGTCTGCAGCCCGAGCGTGCCGCGGCGCACCTCGCCGGTGGCGATGATCTGCTGCATCACGCCCTGGGCCAGGTTGCTGGGGATCGCGAATCCCAGGCCGATGTTGCCGGCCATGCTGCCGCGCGGATTGAAGCTGGCGGTATTGATGCCGATCAGCTGGCCGGCAAGGTTGACCAGCGCGCCGCCGGAGTTGCCGGGGTTGATCGACGCATCGGTCTGGATGAAGTTCTGGAAGCCCAGCCCGCGCAGCCCACTGCGCCCCACCGCGGAGACGATGCCGGAGGTCACCGTCTGGCCGATGCCGAACGGATTGCCGACCGCGACCACGAAGTCGCCGACCTGCAGCGCGCTGGAATCGGCCAGCGGGATCCCGCTCAGGCCCTGTGCCGGGATCCGCATCACCGCGACGTCGGTGTCCGGATCGGAGCCGACGAACTCCGCGTCCAGCGTGCGTCCGTCGCTCAGCGTGACCGACACCGCCTCGGCGCCCTCGATCACGTGGTGGTTGGTCAGCACGTAGCCGTTGGTCGCGTCCACGATCACCCCCGAACCCAGCGACTCGTTGATGCGTTCCTGGGTCAGTTCCGGAAACATCCGCCGCAGCATCGGGTCGCTGCCGAAGGGATTGATCCGCACGCGCTGCTTGGCCTGCACGCTGACCACCGCCGGGGTCACCCGCGCCAGCATCGGCGCCAGCGACGGCAGCGGCTGGCCGCTCACCGCGGCGGGCAACGCGGTCACGGTCGGCGTCGCCAGTGGCGCCGGCACCGGGGCGGCGACCGACGGCTCGATCAGGCCACGCATCGCGGTCGCGGCAAACCCGCCGAGTGCGGCGGCCAACAACAGGGCGAGCAGGGTCTTGGCGGGAATGTTCATGGTCTCATCGTGAACGGGAATCCGTTCAGTCTCAACGCGCATCGTGCAATCGCCGCTGAAGCCGGGTCTTGATGGCTGCGCTGCGCCGGTCATGGCAATGGAAGCCGACCCGGACCGCACCCGCGCCTGGGCATGCTGACGAGTGGCGGATGGGGGATCCACGCCCAGCCGCAGCCAGGCAGCACGGTTGTCGGGGCCTCGACCGCGCCAGGCATGTCCGGATTCAGGCCTTGGGCAAGCACTTTTCTCCTTGTTCTTGCACGCAATCCATGCGCGGTCCCGACGGGCAAACTCCGCCCAGAAAACCGTTGACATCATTTTCCGGCGGGCGTAGTTTGGGCCTCTGGCGGCGCCACTACATCTTGTGGTCCGTGTGGCGATAAAGGCCCAATCTAGGGGTTGTCAAGATGGAACGGGTGATCTCGGTCACAAGCCACAGGACGTGGTGCAGGGGTTTCCGTGCCGCTGGGGAGCGGTCGTCGCAGCGACGGCGATCGCCACAGCCGGGCACAGCGTGGCAGCAGCAACAGGAACAAGGCGATGCGATGACGCAGCGCCGGGCCCGCCCGTCGCCGGTGGTTGCAGTTGGCGCGGCAGAAATTGACAGCAAACGGCGCCGGCAGACGGCACCATGATGGAGACACGACAAGCATGAGCACGGTGCGCCTCGAGGCGAAGAAGATGGACGCGAACTCCAAGTCAGCGGATTCAACCCGGATGGACGCGGACTCAGCGGACACGCCCCGAGACATCCCGATGCAGCCAGCTTCGCTGGACATCTGGGACAAGAAGTACCGGCTCAAGACCAAGACCGGCACGGCGGTGGACGCCGACATCGACGGCACCTACCAGCGCGTGGCCAAGGCGCTGGCCGAAGCGGAGCCGACGGCCGAGAAGCAGCAGTACTGGGTCGAGCGCTTCGCCTGGGCGCTGCGCCGCGGGGCGATCCCCGCCGGCCGCATCACCTCCAATGCCGGCGCGCTCGAGCACAAGCCGGCCACCAGCACGATCAACTGCACCGTCTCGGGCACGATCGAGGACTCGATGGACGGTATCCTCGACAAGGTCCACGAGGCCGGGCTCACGCTCAAGGCCGGCTGCGGCATCGGCTACGAGTTCTCGACGCTGCGCCCGCGCGGCGCGTTCGTCGCCGGCGCCGGCGCGTACACGTCGGGGCCGATGTCGTTCATGGATATCTACGACAAGATGTGCTTCACCGTGTCCAGCGCCGGCGGCCGCCGCGGCGCGCAGATGGGCACGTTCGATGTCAGCCATCCGGACGTCAAGGACTTCATCCGCGCCAAGCGCGAAGACGGCCGCCTGCGCCAGTTCAACCTCAGCCTGTTGATCACCGACGGCTTCATGGAAGCGGTCAAGACCGACGCCGACTGGCCGCTGGTGTTCCCGATCAACATCAAGGAGCGCGGCGACGTCGACCTCAAGGACGCCGCATCCGTGGTCTGGCGCGACTGGCCGACGCACAAGAACTACATCGCCCGCGAGGACGGGCTGGTCGCGTGCAAGGTCTACGGCCACATCCGCGCGCGGCACCTGTGGGACATGATCATGGTCTCGACGTACGACTACGCCGAGCCGGGCTTCATCCTGATCGACCGCGTCAACGAGATGAACAACAACTGGTGGTGCGAGACCATCCGCGCGACCAACCCCTGCGGCGAGCAGCCGTTGCCGCCGTACGGCGCCTGCCTGCTGGGCTCGGTCAACCTCACCAAGTTCGTGCGCAACCCGTTCACCGACCAGGCGCAGTTCGACTGGGAGGAATACAAGGAAGTGGTGCGCGTGTTCACCCGCATGCTCGACAACGTGGTCGAGGTCAACGGCCTGCCGCTGCAGCAGCAGCGCGACGAGATCATGCGCAAGCGCCGCCACGGCATGGGCTTCCTCGGCCTGGGCAGCACCGTGACCATGCTGCAGATGAAGTACGGCTCGGCCGAGTCGTGCGAGTTCACCGAGCGCATCGCCCGCGAGATGGCGGTCGCCGGCTGGGAGATGGGCCTGGCGCTGGCCAAGGAGAAGGGCGCCGCGCCGATCATGGAAGAGCGCTTCGAGGTCACCGCCGAGATGCTGCGCAAGCGCCCGGAGATGGCCAGTGATGGCTGGAAGCTCGGCCAGGAGGTTCCCGGCAAGGTGCTGCTGGCCAAGTACAGCCGCTACATGCAGCGCGTGGCCGGGGTGGCCCCGGAACTGGTCGAGGAGCTGGCCGAGGTCGGTTCGCGCTTCACCCACCACAGCTCGATCGCGCCTACGGGGACGATCTCGCTGTCGCTGGCCAACAACGCCAGCAACGGCATCGAGCCCTCCTTCGCCCACCACTACAGCCGCAACGTGATCCGCGAAGGCAAGAAGTCCAAGGAGAAGGTCGACGTCTGGTCGTTCGAACTGCTGGCCTACCGCGAGCTGATCAACGCCAAGGCGATGCCGTTCGCCGAGGACGCCGAAGGCCGGTTGCCCGAATATTTCATCGCCGCCGACGACGTCAGCCCGAAGCAGCACGTCGACGTGCAGGCCGCGGCGCAGAAGTGGGTCGACAGCTCGATCTCCAAGACCGCGAACGTCCCGACCGACTATCCGTACGAGGACTTCAAGGACATCTACCGCTACGCGCACGAGCAGGGCCTCAAGGGCTGCACCACGTTCCGCTTCAACCCCGCCGCGTTCCAGGGCGTGCTGGTCAAGGAAGCGGACCTGGAGAACACGCTGTACCGGTTCGAGCTGGAGGACGGCAGTTCGATCGAGGTCAAGGGCAACGAGCAGATCGAATACGACGGCGAGATGCACACCGCCGCGAACCTGTTCGATGCGCTGAAAGAAGGCTATTACGGCAAGTTCTGAGTCGCGGGCCCGGAGCCGGACGGAGGGGGCGACCGCATCGCCTCGGGCGGAATCAGGGGCGGGTTCCGCTGCCACCGACGTACTCGGCGCAAACACTTTCACTGTTATTTGCGCGTAAAGCAGGTATAGCATCGCTCCGTGGAAACACTGTGCTTCCACCAGATCAATGCGCCACGCTAAACGCACGCCCCAGGAGGGCACATGAGCAACGGTAATGGAGTCACCGCGACCCTGTCGCAGGCAGCCGAAAACGTCAAAGACACCGCGTCCAACATTGGCAGTGCGATCGCCAGCACCGCCGAGGGCGCCGTGAAGTCGGTACAGGACGGTGCCAAGAAAGCACGCAAGGCCGCCAGCAAAGCAGGCAAGGCCGCGACCAAGGCGGTCGGCACGGCGAAGAAGAAGCTCGCCGCCGCCAGCGCCAATGCCAAGAAGGAAGCCACTGCGATCAAGCGCAAGACCGGCAAGAAGACCACTGCCGCCAAGAAGACCGCCGCGACCAAGACCGCCGCGGTGAAGAAGTCGGCCAAGAAGACCGCGAAGAAAGTTGCCAAGGCGGTCAAGAAGACCACCGCCAAGGCCGCGAAGAAGTCGGCCGCCGTCAAGAAGTCCGCAGCGCGCAAGACCGCCGCGAAGAAGGCAGCGGTGAAGAAGCCAGCCGCCAGGAAGGCCACCGCGAAGAAGTCGACGGCCAAGAAGGCGACTGCAAAGAAGGCAACCGCAAAGAAGGCAGTGGCCAGGAAAACCACCGCGAAGAAGGCAACGGCCAAGAAGGCCGCCGCCCGCAAGTCGCCGGCGAAAAAGGCCGCGCCTGCACGCAAGATGGCGGCCCGCAAGGCGCCCGCCAAGAAGACCGCCGCACGCAAGGCCGCCAAGGCGCCCGCGCGCAAGGTCGCCAAGAAGGCTGCAAAGAAGAAGTAAGCCCTCCGTCCTCCCCCGCGCCACGGCGCGGGGGAGGGTTGGGGAGGGGTTCCCCACACGACACTACCCGGTAGTACCGCATCAGGAGCGTGGCCGATGGCCGTCAAGATCGATCAGAAAATCAAGGGTTACTCCGTCATCAGCGCCGAGGACAAGGCCCGCGCCGCGGTCAAGGCCGATGCGGTGGCGCGCGAAGTCGCCGAAGCCCCGTTGCCCAACGCCAACGTCATCCAGATGCACGAGCGCATCGAGCGCCCGGAAATCCTGATCGGCAGCACCTACAAGATCAAGTCGCCGCTGTTCGAGCACGCGTTGTACGTGACCATCAACGACATCGTGCTCAACGCCGGCAGCGAACACGAACACCGCCGTCCGTTCGAGATCTTCATCAACTCCAAGAACATGGACCACTTCCAGTGGATCGTGGCGCTGACCCGGATCATGTCCGCGGTGTTCCGCAAGGGCGGCGACGTGACCTTCCTGGTCGACGAGATGAAGGCGGTATTCGACCCCAAGGGCGGTTACTTCAAGGCCGGCGGCGTGTATATGCCCTCGCTGGTCGCCGAGCTCGGCGCGATCGTGGAGGACCACCTCAAGTCGATCGGCCTGATGCACGACCCCGACATGAGCGACGCGCAGCGCGCGCTGATCGCCGAGAAGCGCGCGGCCTACGCGTCGCTCAGCTCAAAAAAAAACTCTGACGTAACCCCGGGGGACCTGTTTCCTTCGCCGAAGGTCAAGGATGACGAGCGGGAAGAGGATGTCGAGGTGACCGGCGACGGCGGCGTGGCATTCCCGCCGTCGGCTTCGATGTGCCACAAGTGCAGCGCTAAGGCGACGGTGATCATGGATGGGTGTGCTACCTGCTTGAATTGCGGGTATTCGAAGTGCGGGTAAGTCTGTCCTGCCGAAGGATGAAAGGGAGAGCCTCGTGAAAGGACTTTCGATTGGATTGGTTGCAATTGCCCTTGCGATGTCATTTTCGGCGATGGCGAGGCCTAAAGGCTTTGATATCTGGCTGAAGGCGGATGCCGAGATCGCTGCCGATGGCAGTGTGAAGGCACTGGATTGGACCGACGACAGGCCTGCGGCGAAGCTGCTCATAGCCAAGATCGAGCCGGCGATACTACGGTGGATGTTCGTGCCGGGTAAGGTCGACGGCAGGCCCATGCAAACCCAGACGCAGCTGTCTGTCCAAGTGCTTGGCGAAGAGCGCGATGACGGTGCCTTGGAGTTCAAATTTGGCAAGGCGAGTACGGGCGCGGCCTTTAAGAAGCTTGGTCCCCCGAAGTATCCGACAGGCGCTGCAATCGCAGGAGTCAGTGCCGTTGTCGTCGTCGAAGTTGACGTGGATATCAAAGGCCAGCTTGCGATCCGATCGGTCACGTTCACCGGCAGCATGGGCGATCGCTATCGCAAGGAATTTGTCGCTGCCACGGAGCTCGCAATCAAGACGTGGACGATGCAACCCGAGCGGGTAGCGGGACTTCCGGCTCCGGCGCACATGAGCATTCCCATCGATTTCTGCATAGGCGCCTGGTGCGATCGTCGTGCGCGCGCCGAGCAGCATTTACAACGACGCGGTGAGGGCGGTGAGGGCGGCGAGCGCGGAGCACCAGTGGCATTGGATAGCGTGGTTCGGCTCGTCACGCACGTGGAAGGGCAGGAAATATAGCGCTTGCCGATGGGCCCAAGAAATGCAAGAAATGGGGTCAGGTTCATTTCCCAGAAGCAGAAACCGGGGTCAGAGTTGGTCGAGTGCGCTTTTGACAAAGAATCGGGGCGCAGCG
>DATHRJ010000333.1:0-9414 GCA_035465455.1 Lysobacter sp. | reverse complement strand
GCTGGCACTCCTTCACGCTACGAGGTCTGAAGCCCCTTGACCCGGCCGAGCCCGTGTGCCACCTGAGCTACTTCGAGGCCGACGCCTACGCGCGCTGGGCCGGCGCGCGCCTGCCGACCGAGGCCGAATGGGAAAGCGCCGCAGCCACACAGCCGGTCGACGGCCATTTCGCCGACGATGGCAGTGCGCTGCATCCGCAGGCCGCGAAAGCTGCCGCGACCGGACTGCGCCAGATGTTCGGCGATGTGTGGGAATGGACGTCCAGCGCCTATACGGCTTACCCGGGCTTCCGCGCGCTGCCCGGCTCGCTGGGCGAGTACAACGGCAAGTTCATGTGCGGCCAGTGGGTGCTGCGCGGCGGCAGTTGCGCAACCCCGCGCGACCACATGCGCGCCAGCTACCGCAACTTCTTCTATCCACCCGATCGCTGGCAGTTCTCAGGTCTGCGGCTTGCCAGGGACCCCGAATGAACGCACCCGTATCGGCCGCACCGGCCCCCGCTTCGGCGCCTCGCGCACCCGCGATGGCCTCGCTCACCGACCTGCGCCCGACCGCGGACGACATCGCCGCCGACGTGCTCGCGGGCCTGGCGCGCTCGCCCAAGCGCCTGCCGTCGAAGTACTTCTATGACGCCCGGGGTTCGCAGCTGTTCGAGGACATCACCCGCCAGCCCGAGTACTACCTCACGCGCGTGGAGATCGCGCTGCTGGAGGCGCGCATGGCCGAGGTCGCCTACGCGATCGGGCCGCAGGCGCACGTGGTCGAGTACGGCAGCGGCAGTGGCCGCAAGACCGAGCAACTGCTCGAGGGCCTGCACGATCCGGTCGCGTACACCCCGATCGAGATCTCGCCCAGCACGGTGCTCGCCAGCACCCGGCGCCTGGCGCAGGCGTTCCCGGCCATCGAGATGCTGCCGGTGTGCGCCGACTTCACCCAGCCGGTCGCGTTGCCGGAGCCCACGCGCGAGCCGCGGCATACGCTGGTGTTCTTCCCCGGCTCGACCCTGGGCAACTTCGCCCACGACGAGGCGCTGGCGCTGTTGCGCTCGATGCGCGCGACGATGGGCCCGCGCGGCGAGGCGCTCATCGGCATCGACCTGGTCAAGGATCCGGCGGTGCTGGAGGCGGCTTACAACGACGCCGCCGGGGTCACCGCGGCGTTCACCCTCAACCTGCTCGCGCGCCTCAACCGCGACATCGGCAGCGACTTCGACCTGGACGGCTTTGCCCATCGCGCGGTGTACTCGCGCGAACGCGGGCGCATCGAGACGTTCCTGGTGAGCCAGCGCGCGCAGCGGGTGCAGGTGCGCGGCCAGACCTTCGAATTTGCCCGGGGCGAGGCGATGCAGGTCGAATACAGCCACAAGTACACCGACGAAGGGTTCGCCGCGCTCGTCGCCGGCGCCGGGTTGAAGGTGGTCGAGCGCTGGAACGACCGCGACGACTGGTTCGGGCTCAGGCTGCTGGAACCGCTGTGACCCGCCCCGCCGAGCCGCGGCCACCGGCGCGTTACGACGACCTGCGCGCGCTGTTTCTCAACTGCACGCTCAAGCGCTGCGGCGAGCCATCGCACACCCAGCGGCTGATCGCAGTCGCCGCGGGGGTGATGACCACCAACGGCGTGCAGGTCGACGTGGTACGCCCGGTCGACCTGGAACTCGCACCGGGCGTGCAGCACGACATGACCGAGCACGGGTTCGGCCGCGACGACTGGCCGACGCTGTACCGGCAGGTGCTGGCTGCCGACATCCTGGTGCTGTGCACGCCGATCTGGCTGGGCGAGGAAAGCTCGGTGTGCCGGCGGGTCATCGAGCGGCTCTACGCCGATTCGGCGCAGACCAACGCCGTGGGCCAGTACGTCTATTACGGCCGCGTCGGCGGTGCACTGGTGACCGGCAACGAGGACGGCATCAAGCACTGCGCGATGGGCCTGCTGTATGCGCTGCAGCACCTGGGTTTCAGCATTCCGCCGCAGGCCGACGCCGGCTGGATCGGCGAGGCCGGTCCGGGCCCGTCCTATGGCGACGACGGCGCCGGTTACGGCAACGACTTCACCCAGCGCAACACCACCTTCATGGCGTGGAACCTGATGCACCTGGCGCGGCTGCTGAAGGATGCCGGCGGCATTCCTGCCCATGGCAACCAGCCTGCGGCGTGGGACGCGGGCTGCCGTTTCGACCACCCCGATCCCGAAGGCGCCGCTGCCCGCCCTGGCTGAAACACGCGCCGCAACGGGAGCCTCTGGCGGGGGAGCGTCACGTCAGTCATGCCTCGGTCCGCGCTGCGCGTTACCAACGCGTGCAGCCATGCCGCCCTCCCGCGCCGGCTCTTCACCGGCCGTGACCTGCGCGCGCGAGACACTTCTCACCGATTCCAGAAAGCGAGGTGCGCCATGGCCAAGTGCGAGGTATGCGGAAACGATTACGACAAGAGTTTCACCGTCAAGATGCCGGGCAGGACCGGAACCTTCGACTGCTTCGAATGCGCGATCCACGCATTGGCGCCCACCTGCGCGCACTGCCAGTGCCGCATCATCGGCCACGGCGCCGAGCACAACGGTGTCTTCTATTGCTGCGCCCATTGCGCCAGGGAAAGTGGCGTGCGCGGGATCGACGACCGGCTCTGACTGGCGCCGCGGATGCGCCTGCGCGACCGGGTGTTTTTCGAGGTCGCTGATCGCTGCGCTTGCCCGGGCGCCCGCTGTCGCAGATTGCATTTGATGCCCGGGTAATCGCAGCACCCCCGGGGCCACGCCTACCGGTCCAGTGCGTCCAGCTCCGCATCCGGCAGCGGCAACAGCGCCCAGAACGCCACGCCCTGCGCGGCCCAGCTTGCGGCGGCGTCGTCGAGGATATCCAGCAGCGTTGCCGCGTCGCCGCCCGCCGCCGCGCGCCAGTCGCTGGCGTTCTCCAGCAGCAGCAGATAGCCGCTGGCGGGCAACCACGACAGATCGCCCAGCGAGTCGGCCAGCGCGTCCCAGTTGTGTCCGAACCAGTCGGGGAAGCGCAGCGCGCGCGCAAAGCGTGCGAACAGCGACGCCGCATCGGCGCAGCCGGCCAGGTCGATGCGCACCAGTTCATACCCCAGCGCGGCGCCGGCTTCGGTCATTGCCCCGGTGTCACTGTCGGCGACGAAGTAGGCGCCGCCGTGGCTGGCATCGGCGAGCACCGAGCGCAGGTCGACCGCGTTCACTGCACAGGCCCATGGTCGAGTTGCAGGCGGCGGAAGCTGCGGTAGTGGTCGGCCGTGTACCAGTACTCGACCGGCGGGTCGCCGCCGGTGACGATCCGGCGCGGGCCGCGGTCGCGCGCGCCGGGCGTGGCGACGGTGTACTCGCGGTAGTAGCCGCGCGGCTGCGGCGGCAGGCGGCGTTCGCGGTTCTGGAACACACCGCCGTCCTGCCGGTATTCGAACGGTCCGCCGCGAGCGATGCGCCGCAGCACCTCGTGCGCTTCGGCCGGCAGGAACGCGGGGCCGCGCGTTGGGGCCTCGGTGCTGGTCGTTGCCGGAGCGGTGGAAGCCTCCAGCAAGCGATGATCCGCGCGCTGCGACCACGCCCACAGGCCGAGCAGCAGGACGGCGGCGATCAGCCAGATGGGACGGCGCATGGCGGCTCCTGTGATGCCCCAGTCCCGCCGCGGACGCCGAAGGCGGCGCTCAACCGCAACGCAGGTTGGTGATGACGTTGGCCTCGTCTACATCGATGTTGAGCCGGCCCTCGCGGTATTCCATCGTCACCATCTGTCCTGGCTTGAGCACGCGCGCCACCTGGGCACCGGCATCGCGGCGGGCGCGATCGACCACCTCCGCGGTTGCGACCTTGCCGATCGCGTGGGGTTTGGCGACGTCGGCATTGCAGCCCAGCGGCTGCGGCGGATAAGGGTCGGACATGGGCGGGCTCGTGGTGGTGCAGGCGGTCAGCAGGGCTGCGGCAAGCGCGAGGATGACGACGACCGGGGTCGAGCGCATGGGATTGCCTGGGCGAGTTGGGGACGGCGCGCAAGGCGCACCGGAAGTGCGCGCGCCGCCGCGGCGCGGCGCGTGAGCGATCAACCGCAAACCAGTGCGGTGATCGCACCGCGGTCGTTGGTGCGGATCGTCAACCGGTCGGCACGAAACTCCTGGGTCACCATCTCCCCGGGCGCAACCACGCGCACCAGCGCGCTGCCGCTTTCCACCCGCGCGCGCTCGACCACGTCCGGGCTCGGCGCGCGGCCCACCGCCCAGGCGACCGCGGCGGCATTGCAAACGCCCCCCGGCGCAGGGCCGGCATACGGCGGGGGCGGCATGGTCGCGCAGGCCGCGACTGACAACAGCAACACGAACAGGGGCAGTGCGATGCGGGGCATGGCGGACTCCGGCACTCATGTGGTGGCTGAACACTGCGGCGACCGCTGTGTGCATCCCGTCAAGACGTCGGCGCGGCAAGTTCCTCGGCACTTGCCGCGACCAGCCGCGTGATCAGCCGCGCCAGCGTCACCACGTCCTGGGGGTTGTGCGCGGCCACGCGGCGCAGGTTGCGCGCGCAACCGCCGCGCAGGAAGCCCAGCCACGCCGCCGGTGCTTCCGAGCCCGGCAGGTCGTCCTCGCGCACGATCTTCAGCAGCTCGCGCTCGATCGTCGCCAGCCGGCAGTTCTCCCACGTGCCGCGATAGCGGCGCCGGGTCGGGAACAGCAGGTCGACATGGTCCAGCGCGGTGAGCGGGTCGCCCAAGCGCGCCAGCCGAAAGCGTGTCTTCAGCAACGGCGCGTCGTAGCAGCGGCCGTTGTAGCTCGACAGCACCGTGTCCGGACCGAGCCAGTCGGCGAACGCGCGCAGCATCGCCGGTTCGGCGGCGAGCGTGGTGATCAGCAGCTGGCGGATGCGCAGGCCATCTCCGTGCAGTGGGTGGTGGCACCAGTCGGCCGCGCCGATCATGAACGCGCGCGTGCCGGTGCCGCCGGCCAGGCCGGTGGTCTCGGTATCGAAGAACAGCAGCCTGCGCGGGTCGACCGCACCCTCGCGTCTGGCGAACGCCAACGACAGGTGCGCGACCGGCGCCGGGTACGGCACGTGGGCCTGGATCAGGCGCAGGCCCGGTGCGATTTCCGCACCCGGCAGCGCGCGGTCGATCGGGCTGCGCGTGGGGGGCAGGTCGGGCAGGTGTGCGCGAATGCCGAGCAGGCGGCGCAATGACGCGCGCGGATCGGAGGAAGGACTGGGGGAGCGGAATCCACTTGCGGCGTCGAGAGTCCGCGCGTCCGGCGGGCTCTGGGTCGCGCGCTGCGATGCACTGCGCTCGAACAAGGATGGCGCTGCCCCTCCCCGTTCCATCGCGCCGCTCTCCCCCACGGCTTGGTGGTGTTGGGGCGCGGGCCGGGCAGGCTTCGTCGCGAGGGTTGCCTGCCGTTGCAGGGTCTTGAGCCGTTCCAGGGTGATGCTCATGTCGCCGGCGCTTCCAGGCGCGTGTGAAGTCCTGCCAGCAATTCCAGCACCCGTCGCGCCAGGACCTTCGGCGTCGCCCCATCGCGCGCCTCCTCCACTGCCAGCACCGGTCCCACGCACGCCGGGCAGCCCGACCGGCAATCGCAGCGTTCGACCAGTTCGATCGCGCGCTGCAGCAGTTCGGCCTGCCGCAGCCACAACGGCTCGCTCAAGCCCACGCCGCCGGGGAAGTTGTCGTACAGGTACACGGTCGGCACGAACTGCTGCAGCTCGACGGCTGCGCCGCCATCCGTTGCTTCATCGTCCAAGCGCAATGCCTGGCCCTCGATCCCCTTGATCGATCCGCGCCCGTTCTGGTCGCCCACCGCGAACCATGCGCCATCGCCGTTGCCGACCGCCTTCTGCAGGTCGCGTGCGTCGGCCATCACCGCGACCGTCGCCACCACGTGCAAGGCGTACGCGGCGCCGAGGAAACCGTCCAGCGCGTCCTGGCGCGAGGCGAACGCGCGCAGCAGCGCCGCATGCGGCAGCTGCCACCACACCGCGGTGGTGTGCAGCTCCTGGTCGGGCAGGTTGACCGGGCCGTAGCCGATGTTCTCGTGGGTGTAGTAGCGGATCTTCTTGTAGCCGGCGACGCGCCGCACCACGTGCACCTCGCCGTGGCTGCAGTCGCCATCGCCGTCGTCGCCGCAGGCGGCGCCTTCGAAGCGGTCGAGCACCTTGAGCCGGGTGAAGTCGATCGAGTCGGTGTAGTAGTCGACGAAGGTGCGGGTGACGTAGGCCTTGCGCCCGTCCCAGTCGAGCCGCTCGACCTGGTACGGGGTGCTCTGGATCATGTGGATCGCGCCCTCGTACAGGGTCAACGCCGCGGCCGAATAGTCGACCTCGGCGATGATCACCTGACGCCCGTCGGTCTTGTCGACCACCACGAAGTTGCCGTCGGCGACGCTGCGCAGCGACACCGCCTGCGCCGGGTAGCTGTCGGCGATCCACTCCCAGCGCTCGCCTTCGCGGTGCACGACGCCGGTCTCGGCCAGCGCTTCCAGGTACACCTGCGGTTCGACCGGACCGAAGTTCTCGCCGACCACGAACGCCAGCTCGAACGCCGCGCAGCGGATGTGGTCGAACAGCACCAGCGGCTGGTCCGGCGCGATGCGCGCGTGTTCGGGCGAGGCGTCGGCGAAGAAGTCCGGGTGCCGCACCACGTACTGGTCCAGCGGCTGCGAGCTGGCGACCAGCACCCCCAGCGACGCGCGCTGGCGGCGCCCGGCGCGGCCGAAGCGCTGCCAGGTCGCCGCGACCGTGCCCGGATAGCCGTTGAGCACGACCACGTCGAGGCTGCCGATGTCGACGCCCAGTTCCAGCGCCGAGGTCGCGATGATCCCGTCGATACGCCCGGCGCGCATGTCGCGCTCGGCCGCGCGGCGTTCCGCGGGCAGATAGCCGCCGCGGTAGGCGCGGATGCGCGCGGGCTTGCGCGGATCAAAGTCGAACACGTCCTTGAGGTACTTGGTCAGCACCTCGACCATCAGCCGGCTCGACGCGAACACCAGGGTCTTGAGCCCGGCCTTGATCGCGATGCGCGCGATGCGGTTGCTCTGCGAGCGCGCCGACGCGCGCAGGCCGAGGTCGGCGTTGACCACCGGCGGGTTCCACAGCAGCACGTGGCGGTCGCCGCTGGGCGCGCCGGACGCGGTGATCGCGTGCACCGGCGCGCCGATCAGCGCGCGGGCATGCTCGGCCGGGTTGCCGATCGTCGCCGAGCACAGGATGAACTGCGGGCTGACACCATAGAACGCGCAGATGCGCCGGAGCCGGCGCAGCACGTTGGTGACGTGGCTGCCGAACACGCCGCGGTAGCTGTGGATCTCGTCGATCACCACGTAGCGCAGGTTCTCGAAGAACTGCGCCCACTTGGTGTGATGCGGCAGGATCGCCTGGTGCAGCATGTCGGGGTTGGACACCACGATGTCGCCATGCAGGCGGATCGCCTGGCGCGCGTCGCCGGGCGTGTCGCCATCGAAGGTGAACGCCTTGATCCCCAATTCGCCGGCGCGGTTGAGCTCCAGCAGTTCGGCCACCTGGTCCTGCGCCAGCGCCTTGGTTGGAAACAGGTAGAGCGCTTTCGCACGCCCGGTCATCGCCGCGGCCACCACCGGCAGCGTGTAGCACAGCGACTTGCCCGACGCGGTCGGGGTGACGATCGCGACGTTCTCGCCACGCTGCGCCGCATGCCACGCCTGCGCCTGGTGGCTGTAGAGCCGGTCGATGCCGCGAGCGCGCAATGCGGACCGCAGCCGCTCCGGCACGTCGTCGGGCAAGGGCGCGTACTCGCCGTCGCGGCCGGGGATCGTGAAGCTGCCGGTGATGCGGTCGGCATAGCGCCGCGACAGCGCCTGCGTCAGCGTGCTGCCGTCGCCGCCGGAGCGCGCCAGTCCGCGCGCCTCGTCCGCGATTCCATCGTCGTGTTGCCGCGGCGCGAGCGCCTGATGCATTGCCATTTGCGACCCCTCATCGAGAGGCCCGCATTGGAGCGCTGAGCCGTCGCAATGCATGAGACGGGGCTTTGATTCAGGGTTCTGAACCATTTACACAGTAAGGCAATGTGCGGGGGAGCAACTCTTGGCCAACGGCGACTCAGGCGGCGAACCCGCCCAGATCGCGATGCCTGGAGGCGACATGGCCGCAATGCCAACCCTGGCGATCGGCATTGATGGCGAATGGCGGGCGCGCATGCGTTGCCTGCTGGCCTCGCGCCGGGAGGTGAAGTGGCTGGGCGCCTACGCTCCCGCCCAGTCGCGCATCGGCAGCTGCGAAAGGCCGGCTTTGCTGTTGCTGGATGGCGATGACCCCCGGCGTGAACGCGAGCGTCGCGATCCGCGGCTGCCCGCGCCGCATCGGCTGTATTTCTATCGGCAGCCCGATCTTGCGGCGCTTCACCACTGCGTCGCCATCAGGGCCAATGCCTGCCTCGACAAAGCCACGACGTCCGATCTGCTGCGCAAAGCACTGCCAGCGGCCGGGTCCGGGCTGTTCGTGGTCGCTCCGGTGCTGCTGTTGCACGCACTGGAAACCACGGTGAGCGAATGGGAGGGTCAGGCGGCGATGACGTTGACCCGCCGCCAGCGCGAGATCATGCACTGGGCTGCGCAGGGGATGAGCAACAAACAGATCGCACGCCAGCTCGGCATCAGCCCCGAAACCGTCAAGTCGCACTTGCAGGAAGCGTTTCAACGTCGCGGAGTGAATGGGCGCATGGCGCTGCTGGCCGCGATGCACAACGACAACGGCGGGTCGGAACCACGGCTGCATTGACTGGTAGCGAGGGCGACTTCCCCCCATTCGGGGGGTGCGAAACCGGTCTCAAAGCGCGGAGGCTTCAAGGCAGGAGACGGAAGGCTTCCCGATTCCGCGCCAGCCCCTTCCAGCACGGCCGGCGCACTTGCCAGGAGATTTGCCATGAATTCGAACACCCCGCATCGCCTCGCGTTGGCAGCGGCGCTCGTACTCGCCATCGGCAGCGTGTCCGCTGCCAGTCCGCACTTCGTGAAGGGTCCCGACGCCTCGATCAACAACGCTGGCGTGGTGACGGTCAGCTGGAAAGAAGCTGGCCTCGGCGACAACCAGAACATCGCCTACATTGCCAGCGCCCTTGCCACCGCGCGCTACCAGTGCGTGAACCGCGGCGGCAATTGCCCGGCGGCGGCCAACAAGCAGGACGTGAGCGGAGAGGTGTACGCACAGGGCACATTCTCTTCGGGAAGGAACGGACAGATCTCGGCATCGCTCAACATCCTACCGCCGGCGAGTACGCTGGTGTGTCCCGGGAACCAGCGTGTGGCACTGGTCTCGGTGAATTACTGGGACATCGCGCTGGCCGACACGACCAACAATGTCGTCGCGTTGGCGGACCCGTCGGAACTGGGCATCAGCAATCCCGAGTGCCCCGGTTGATACCGGTTTTCGGAGCAGCAGCACGTTGGGCGGGGC
>DATHRJ010000332.1:0-2699 GCA_035465455.1 Lysobacter sp. | reverse complement strand
CATCGTGTACGACACCTTGAACAGCCTGCGCCGCTTCCCGGCATGGCATCCGATCGCGGCCAAGGACCCGGCGATGCAGATCAAGCTTTCCGGTCCTGCCGAAGGCGTTGGTGCCAGGCTCGATTACAGCTCCGACGAGCGTGGCCTGGGGCAGGGCAGCTGGGAGATCGTCTCCAATGAGCCCAACCGCCGCGTTGCCTACCAGCTCACCAGCGACGAGCGCGGCGAGAACAAGCGCAGCGAATTCTTCCTGCGGCCGACCGGTCGCAACAACCGCAATGTCGAGATCACCCAGACCTACGATGTCGACTATGGCTGGAACCTGCTTGGCCGCTATGCCGGCATGTATGTCCGCAGCAGTGTCGGCGAGGACATGAAGCTGGGCCTGGCGCGGCTGTCGAACATGCTCGCCGCGGTTCCGAACATCGATTACGCCGAGCTGGCGAAGTCGAACCCGGCGATGGTGCCGAAGCTGGTTGAACGTCCCGCCGAGAACCTGCTGGTGGTCACCGCGGCGGTCGAGCGCAACAACGAGGTCGTGCGGCGCACGATGCTCAACAACATGCAGTGGATCGAGAAGGTGATGGCCGCCAATAACCTCGAGCCCGCCGGCCCGGTGCGGATCATCACCAACGAGATGGGCGTGGAGTCCTATTCCTTCGACGTCGCCCAGCCGGTGCGCAAGCGCGGCACGGGCAGTGCGGCCGAGGAAGGTGCGGCCGACGATGATGCCGCGCAGGAAGACGGCGAGGCGAGCGCGACCGCCGCGATCGACGAGACTGCGGTCGGCAAGCTGGACGTCAAGCTCGAGGGTCCGGTCACCGCCGAATACCTGGAGCCGTCGCGCGTGGCGACGATGCCGTTCACCGGGCACATGGCGAACCTGCCGACCGTGCGTGACGCGGTGCGTGCCTGGGCCATGACCCGCGGCTACGAGACCGTCGGACGCCCGTACGAGTCGTGGAATTCGGGCATCAGCGATAGCTTCACCCCCGAGGGCAGTTTCGACGTGTACTGGACGATCAAGTAAGTCCGGACCGTCAGTAGTACGAAGCGCGCCGCAGCAATGCGGCGCGTTTTTTTTGTGCCCGCGGCGGCTGGTATCGTGAGCGGCCCGTCGCTGCGGAAACCGATCCGATGGACAACACGCTGAACCACGCGCGCGACCGCGAATGGCTCGCCGCAGCCGCGGCAGTAATGGCGGCGGCGTCCGTGGCCCTGCTGGCCTATGC
Organism: Lysobacter sp.; assembly: GCA_035465455.1. Classification (GTDB taxonomy): domain Bacteria; phylum Pseudomonadota; class Gammaproteobacteria; order Xanthomonadales; family Xanthomonadaceae; genus Lysobacter_K. The sequence goes on along the minus strand of DATHRJ010000332.1, from coordinate 1,467 downwards.
CGCGCACGGCAGTCAGGGCGAAGCGCAGGCGCGGCTGCAGGTCGCGGCGATGTTCGGCTTCGGCCATGGCGTGGCGATCGCGGCGCTGGCGCCCTGGTCCCGGCGGCGGCTGGCGCGGCTTTCGCTGTTCGCGCTGCTGGGCGGGGTGCTGCTGTTTTCCGGCAGCCTGGTGCTCAATGTGTTCGCGCAGGTACCGACGGCGCTGGCGCCGTTGGGTGGCACGCTGCTGATCGGCGGCTGGCTGCTGTGGGCAGTCGATGCGGTCCGGCGCTGAGGCCGCGGCGATGGCAGCGTTTCCGCGCGGGTTCGATACCGATGCCGCCTTCGCCTACCTGGCCAAGCGCGATCGCAAGTTGGGTGCGTGGATGAAGCGCCTCGGCCCGATCGCCGCCGATCCGCGCTGGCAACAATCGTTCGATCCGGTCGACGCACTCGCGCGCGCGATCCTCTACCAGCAGCTCAGCGGCAAGGCGGCGTCCACGATCGTGGGCCGGCTCGAGGCCGCGATCGGCAGCGCCCGCTTCCATTGCGACACCCTGGCGCGCTGCGACGATGCCACGATCCGCGCGTGTGGCGTGTCGGGCAACAAACTGCTGGCGTTGCGCGACCTGGCGCTGCGCGAATCGCGCGGCGAGATCCCCGACCTGCGGCGCATGGGCAGGATGGACAACGATGCCTTGATCGCCGCGCTGCTGCCGGTGCGCGGCATCGGCCGCTGGACGGTGGAGATGATGCTGATGTTCCGTCTCGGCCGTCCCGACGTATTGCCGGTGGACGACCTGGGGGTGCGCAAGGGCGCGCAACTGGTCGACCGGGCCGAGGCGATGCCGCGGCCCAAGGAGTTGCTGGAGCGCGGCGAGCGCTGGGGTCCGTATCGGACCTACGCCAGCCTGTACCTGTGGCGGATCGCCGACTCGGCGAATGCGGCGAAGACGCCGACCAAACGCTCGCAGGAATGACCCGCCGGTGCCGCCTTCAGGGCGGTACGGTGCGGGCGATCACCCGTGTCGCCAGTGCCAGGGTTCGTAGGCGATGCCGTGCGGGTTGTCGCGCGGGTAGCTCATGACGAAGCCGTAGCCGCCGGCGTTGTCGCGCAGCCACGCGAACGCGTCGGTGCGCTCGAACGATTCCTCGGCCGCCGGTTCGCCCGGCGTGCCGATATCCAGCGCGCGGCCGCTGTGGTGCTCGCTGTAGCCGGGCGCGGCGTTGACCCGCAGGATCTGCTCGATGCTGTCGCCGCGCGCGCGTTTGCGCGCGAATATTCCCAGTTGGTAATCGTGGCTGCGGTAGCCGGAAATCGCCTCCAGGATCACCTCGTCGCGCAGCGCCGCAGCGTGCATGTGGCACCAGGCACGCGCGGTATCCACGTGCAGCCACAGGGGACGCCGATAGCGGTCGAAGCCGGCCAGGGCGAGCCAGTCGGGTTCCGGCACCAGCGCCAGGCCGCTGCTCGCCGCGTAGCCGTCG
>DATHRJ010000331.1:0-13697 GCA_035465455.1 Lysobacter sp. | reverse complement strand
CGCGAACCCGTGACCTGGATGCGGTCGAGGGTGGTGGCTTCCTGCTCGGCGGGAGCGGTGGTCGGCTCCTGCGCGAACGCGACGCCGGTACCGACGGCGGCAGTGGCGCCCACTGCGAGTGCGAACTTGATCGCATCGCGGAGCATGTTGGTCTTCATAGTCATTGGTCTCTCTCTCTCCAAGTCAGTCTTGGTTGAATCCCATGGGAACCCGCCGGTGGAGTCAAGCGAAACGCCAAGACCGGCAAGGCCGAGCCGATAGTACCCACGTTCCGCCAATAATTAAAGCCTCGTTAAGATTTAACTGCGATTTCCGCAGGAAGATCCACGCAGCCCAATGTTGGCGGGGTTTTTCGAGAGAAGGGAAAGTTGCGTCACAACCATCGGATCGCTTTTCTGCGAGCTTTCATCGACACGGGAACCGCTGCGCCGGCGCTTCGGAGGGTCCACAACAGGCGTGCGCCGAGGCCCCGGTGGTCCGGCGAGACTCGGCTTGAGAAGCGGATTAGCGGGCTATTGGAATCGCCAATCCAAGGCGCCCGCGTCGACTACCGGCGAGGGCGACGACCGGAAGACCAGTCATGGCTGGGCCAGGCCAGCAGCGGGCGGAGCGTGGATCGCGGCGAGAGCCCGGGAACAACACGCCGGGCACGGCAAGAGTGGGACCGGGCTACAGGTCCTGCTCGTAGCGGACGTAGGGGACCGTACCCTCGTCCTTGTCGGCGTCGGCGGGAGCGAAGGGGTTCTTGCCGCGGGTGACGACGTTCTCCGCACCCACCGTCAGTTGTCCGCTCCACGGCGTGCGCCAGGTCAGGCCGACGCCGAGACCTTCCCAGCGGCCGGGTTCGCTTTGGGTGTCGACGACGCGGCCGACGATGTTCGCGCTGAAGTCGCCCACGCCGGCGCCGACGGTGACGCTGCGGCTGTTCCAGCGATCGGCCAATGCCGGCACGTCGCCCGCGGGGATCAGCCGGGCCCGGGCCCAGGTGCCGCCGATCGATACGGTGGCTTCGCGGCCGATGTTCTTCTCGCCATATACGGTCAGCGAGTTCTGTTTCAGCTTGCTGGTGCGGCCGCTGGGGCTGAGCCAGGTCGGCAGGCTGTCGCGGCCGGTATTGAGGGCAGCGCCGATCCGGCTGCCGGGTCGCGAAAGAAGCGCCCCCAGGCCGGCCTGGCGACTGCCGACACTGCCGTTGTCGTCATCGAGCGCCGCCAGCATGCAATGGTTGGCGAGATTGCCGATGCCGGTGGCCAGACCGGTGCGGCGATCGCAGACCAGGCCCAGCGTGTTGCCTGCGTCCAGTCCGAACGCCGCGTCCAGCGAATTGCTGCCCACGCGCCAGCGTGCGCCGGCCGGCGATGCGCCGGTGGGTTCGAGCAGCAGGATCGCCTCGAGCTTGCCGCTGGTGTTGTTCCACACCGGCAGCATTTCGGCGTCGTTGCGCGCGCCGGTGGATTGCGCATGCGCGCCCGCTGCCAAGCCGAAGGCGAGCATGAGGGCAAGTGGCAGCCGCAGCAGGTGTTTGTGCATCGTCGTTTACGACCGGGCCGGCCCGGTGGAGTTCCCCATAACGAGAGATTCGACTATACCAATTTATGTTTATTTAACAATCAACGCCACGTGAACATGGGCAGCATCACTGCATGCGCTCCGGCGCCGCCGATTCGGCAGCCCTCAGCGCCAGCAGCCCCTCGACCTGCCGCAGGCTGAATAGATAGTCTTGCCCACAGAACTCGCAACGCACTTTGGCCTCGTCATCGGCCACGGCCGCAAGCGCCTCCTCCTCGCCCAGGGCGGCCAGCATCGACTCGACCCGCTCGCGCGAGCACGAACAGGCGAAATCCAGCGGACGATGGCCCAGCACCTGCACGCCGTCCTCGTGGAACAGGCGGTGCAGCAGGGTCTCCGACGGCCAGTCCAGCAGTTCGGCCGCGCCGAGGGTGTCGAACAACGCACAGGCGCGGGTCCAGCCATCGTCGTCGCCGTCGTCCCCCGGCAGCTTCTGCAGCATCAGGCCGGCAGCGCGGGTGTCGTCGGCGGCAAGCAGCAGCCGCGTGGGCAACTGTTCGGACTGGCGGAAGTAGTCCTCGAAGGCGCCCGACAGCGAGTCCGACTCCAGCGCCACCAGTCCCTGGTAACGCGTCGGGTCGCTGCCGTGCACCGAGGGATTCTCGATCGTGATCGCCAGGATCGCGTCCTCGCCGAGGGTGCGCAGGTCGCAGGACACCGCCGTGCTGGCAAGGGACTCGCCGGTTTCCGCGGTGCGCAGCTGCACGATGCCGCGCAGGGTCCCGGCCGCGGTGCATTCGGCAAACAGGGTCCGAAGCGCGGAGTCGCTGCGCAGTTGCACCGACAATCGGCCACCGACCTTGGCATGGCCGGTGAACAACGCCGCCGCGGCGCTTGCCTGACCCAGCAGCTCCACGGCCGCGGGCGCCTGCTGTGCCACGTCGCTGGCGCGTTCGCGGATATGCCGCCAGGTGTCGTGCAGGTGCACGCGCACGCCACGCACGCCGGCGCGATCGATCAGGAAGCGGGTCAGACGGTCGAGGTCGGAGATGCTGGCGGCAGGGTTCATGGAGACTCGGGAGCAGGGCGGGTGGTATCGCGGATAATGGGGCAAGGTGCGAAGCGGTCGCAGCCAGACATGGGGTCGGGAAATTGACGGTGCAAGACGAGATTGACGATTCCAGCGCGGCGGCCGATGGGCGCAAGCGCAAGCCCCGCTGGGGCCGGCGCCTGCTGGCCCTGCCGGTGCTGTTCGTGCTGTTCACGACCTTGCAGGTGCTGGTCCTGCGCTTCATCGATCCTCCGTTCACCACGTTCATGGCGGCGCGGCAGTTGTCGGCCTGGAGCAGCGGGGACCGCGGGTTCCGCCTGTCCCATGAGTGGCGCGATCTCGACCGCATCTCGCCGCACCTGCCGCTGGCGATGATCGCCGCCGAGGACCAGAACTTCGCCCGCCACCATGGCTTCGACCTGGACGCCATTGCGAAGGCGCGCGCCAACAATGCGAAAGGCCGCAAGGTGCGCGGCGCCAGCACGATCAGTCAGCAGACGGCGAAAAACCTGTTCCTGTGGAGCGGGCGCAGTTGGGCCCGCAAGGGTCTGGAGGCGTGGTACACGCTGCTGATCGAGGTGCTTTGGCCGAAGTGGCGGATCCTGGAGGTGTACGCCAACGTCGCCGAGTTTGGCGATGGCGTGTATGGCGCGCAGGCGGCCGCGCGCACCTATTTCGGCAAGGATGCCGCGCGCCTCGGCCCGGCCGAGGCGGCGCGGCTGGCGGCGGTGCTGCCCAGCCCGAAGCGCTACAGCGCGGCGCGGCCCGGCCCGTACGTGCAGCGGCGCGCACGCGCGATCGAGCGCCAGATGCGCCAGCTCGGCGGAACCGGCTACCTGCGGCAGATCGATTGACCGCAGTACTATCGCGCCCATGGCCCATGACCACCTCACCGTCGTAATCGCCGCGTTCAACGAGGCCGACAGCCTGCCGCTGCTGCAGCCGCGCATCGCCGCGGCGCTGGACCAGGTCTTCGCCGCGCACGCCGTGGCCGGGCGCGTGCTGTACGTCGATGACGGCAGCAGCGACGGCACATGGGCGGTGCTGCAGGATCTGGCCGCGGCGGACCCGCGGATTGCACTGCTGCGGCTGTCGCGCAATTTCGGCAAGGAACTGGCGCTGACCGCGGGCCTGGACCACATCGACCGTGGCGCCGCGCTGATACTGGATGCGGATGGGCAGGACCCGCCGGAGCTGATCGGGCAGTTCGTCGCGCTATGGCGCGACGGCTTCGACGATGTCTATGGCACCCGGATCGAGCGCGAGGGCGAGGGCTGGCTCAAACGCGGCACCGCGCATGCGTTCTATCGCGTGATGGGACAGCTGTCGAAGACGCCGATTCCCGCCGACACCGGCGACTTCCGCCTGCTGTCGCCGCGCGCCCTCGCCGGGCTGAAGCAGTTGCGCGAACGCCATCGCTTCATGAAGGGGCTGTTCGGCTGGGTCGGATTCAATCGCATCGCGCTGCCGTACCACCGCGGGCCGCGCGCCGCCGGTTCCAGCAAGTTCAACATGTGGCGGCTATGGAACCTGGCGCTGGAGGGCATCACCAGCTTCTCCACCGCACCGCTGCGCCTGGCGACCTACCTCGGCCTGGCGACGGCGCTGTTTGCATTCGTCTTTGGCGTGTGGGTGGTGGTGAAGGCGCTGGTGTGGAGCGATCCGGTGGCCGGCTGGCCAACCATGATGGCGGTGATCCTGTTCCTGGGCGGGGTCCAGCTGATCGCGCTGGGGCTGATCGGCGAGTACCTCGGGCGCCTGTACGAGGAGTCCAAGCAGCGGCCGCTGTACCTCGTCGACCGCTGGCAACCGGCGCCGGGAGTATCCTGCGGACCTGTCCCACTCGATGAGGAAGGCGGCCATGCGCAACGTGCGGCATCTGCTCGAGGCGAAAGCGCCTGAGATTTTCTCGATCGGCCCCGACGCGCCGGTGATCGATGCGGTGCGGCTGATGGCCGAGAAGGGCATCGGCGCGCTGCTGGTGATGGACGCCACGCAGCTGGTCGGCATCCTCTCCGAGCGCGATTACGCGCGCAAGATCGTGCTGCAGGGGCGCTCGTCCAGCAACACGCCCGTGCGCGAGATCATGACCTCCGACGTGATCAGCGTCGGCTGCGACGACACCATCGACCACTGCATGGAGGTGGTGACCGGCAAGCGCATCCGCCACCTGCCGGTCGTGCGCGCAGGCGAGGTGGTCGGGGTGGTTTCGATCGGCGACCTGGTGAAAGCGGTGATCGAGGACCAGCAGCTCGAGCTGGATCAGTTGCAGCGCTACATCGCCAGCTGATGCAGTGACGGTCGCGGCGCCGGGAATCCATGCCCCGACGCCAATCGGGCACGGCTATTTCGCGTACTGGCCACCGCACTGGGAATCCTCGCCCGGTCCCAACTCCAGCGTGCCCAGCAGCGCCGCCGGCGCCGCGATGCTGCCCAGGGTGAGCGCGATGGCGGCGCGCAGCCCCACGCGGGCGTAGTCGGGCCGGATCTGCGGTGACTTGAACGTGCCGTCGACGAGCAATGGCGCGCGCAGCGCGAACAGGCTGCGGTCCTTGGGCCGTGGCTTGATGGTGAGGTCCAGGGTTTCATCGCGCAGGCTGATCGTGCCCTCGCCGATGAGCAGCGTGTCGCTGGTATCGAACGCGAGCGATCGAGCGGTCATCACCCCGTCCTTGACGGTGAATTCGCCGAACGCGCAGCGGATCGGGATCAGCCGGTCGCCGCCGAGCTTGAACTTGATGATCTCCGCCAGGTCGATCCCGGCCATCTCCATCAGCAGGTTGCTGATGCTGCCGCGGCCGATGCCGAGCAATACCTCGCCATCGCTGGTGGCGAGCATCCCCGCCACCGAGTTGCCGTGGCCGGCCAGGTCGACGTCGCCACTGACCTTTCCGATCGCGCCCTCGGACAATTCGACTTTCGGCAGCAGTTTCGACAGGTTCAAGCCGCGCGCCCTGATGTCGGCGCGGGTGCGGATGGTGGCCTGGCGAGCGTCCATGTTGATGGTCGAACGGATGTCGCCGTCGGCGACGCCGAAGTTCAGCGGCTGCAGCCGCAACACCCCGTTCTCCAACAACAGGTGCGCGTCCATGTCGTCGAGCGGCAGTAGCGGCGAGTCGATGCGAGCGGCGGTCCAGCGCACGTCGGCATCCATCGCGCGCAGTTTTTCGAGGTTGTACGACGTGTCGGGCAATGCGCGTGCGCGCGTGTCCTCACGCGCGGCCTGGGCGGTCAGCTCGGGATTGCTGGTCTCGCCCTTGCCGGATTTCGGCGCGCCGCCGACGAAGCCGGCGAGGTCGTCGAAGTCGAGCAGCCTGGAAGCCAGCTTGGCGCGCAGGTACAACCGCTCGCCGCCGGTGTCGATGCTGGCATCACCGCGCAGATCGCTGTCGCCGACGTGGCCGGCGAACCCGTTGTAGTGCCAGCGGCTGCCGTCGCGCGTGAACCGACCGTCGAGCGCATAGGGCGGGGTCGGCGGCATCGCGATGCCCACCAGCGGGTACAGGTCTTCGAGGTTGTCGCCACTGAGCGCCATCTTGAGGTCGAAGTCGCGCAGGCGCAGCGGATCGACCAGGGTGCCGCGGGCATGCGCGCGGGTCGCACCCGCCTGCGCCCGCGCATCGATGCGGTAGGGGCTGTCCCGGTCGCGCAGTTCCAGCGGCGATTCCGCGCGGCCGCTCACGGTGAACTCGCTGCCTCGCCACATGCCGCCGCCCTCGACGGTCACCGGGGCCGGAGCGCCCGCGGTTGCGGCCGCCTCGCTGGCGATGTCCACCTTGATGTCGGTCTTTTGCGCCGCGTCGAGGAACTGCAGCTTGCCGTCGTCGATCCAGACCCGGCGGAACTGCGGCCCGTCGCCGTCGCGCTCGCCGAATTCCCAGTTGCCGACGCCTTCCGGGCCGCGCTCCAGGTTCAATCGCGGGGCGCTGAGCCGCAGCTGCGGGATCAGGGTCTGGCCGCGCAGCAGCGGCCGCAGGGCAATGCTGAACTCCACGCGCTCGGACGCCGCCATGGTCGGGTTCTCCGACCACGGCGCGTTGCCGAACCGCACGCCCTCGGCGCTGATCGTGGGAGTCCAGCCGAGATCGACGTCCAGGTCGCCGGCGATCCGGAGTTCACGGCCGGTGCGCGCCTCGACCTGGCGCTCAACCGGCCCCTTGAACCAGTTCCAGTCCCACAGCAGGACCATGGCCACCAGCGCGAGCGCGATCAGGCCCAGCGCCAGGGGCCACGGGTGGCGGGTCAGCCAGTCGCGGGCAAGGCGCGGACGGTCCCGCTCCCGACCGGTGTCGCCGGGAGCATCGGGTGTACGGGGCGTGTCGTGGGAGGTCATCGGTGCGCGGGTCCAGTCACTTCAATCCAGCCCAGGGTGAGGCGTTGCGCGCGCGATGCTGGTCCTAGTCCGCTTCACGACAGGGGAAGCGGCCGCCTTCGTCCTGGCCCAGCACGGCGCCCTCGCTTTCGACGGAGAATTCCAGCGCCTCGCCAGCGAACAGTGGCGGGCTGCGGTCGGCAACGCGTTGCAGGTCGATCTCGCGCCCGTCCTGTGTGTTCACGCGCGCGAGGTCGCCGATGATCGCGACCCCGTAACCCTCCTCGCAGGTATAGCGCATGCTGGCGGCGTCGCCAGACGGTGCGGGAGTGGTCGGCTCCAGTGCGTCATCGACACGGGCGGTATCCTCGGTGGCGCGGTCGCAGGCAGGTAGCCCCAGAATCGCCAGGCAGCAACCCAGCGCTAATACGGATGATGAATGCATGGCGGACTCCGGCAATGGTGTAGCTGCCACCATCGTCGTGCCGCAGTCACGCGGAGGTGAATGCGGGTCTCCGCGTGTCGGGGCAAGCCACGGATCAGGTGCGCGGCAGCACCTGCGCCATCACCGCGACGTAGTGGCTGACGCTGCCGGCGATCACGAACACGTGCCAGATCGCGTGTGAGTAACGCATCGACGGTCGGTGATAGAAGGCCGTGCCCAGGGTGTAGCAGACACCGCCCGCGAGCAGCCAGCCGAACGTCCAGGCGTCGGTCGCCGCCAGCAGTGGTTTGATCGCGACTATCACCAGCCAGCCCATCGCGATGTAGATCAGCGTCGACAGGCGCTTGAACCGGCCGGTGAAGAACAGCTTGAACACCACTCCGGCCAGCGCCAGCGACCAGATCGCCGCGAACAGGCCCCAGCCCCAAGGTCCGCGCAGGCCAACCAGCGTGAAAGGCGTGTAGGTGCCGGCGATCAGCAGGTAGATGGCGCAATGATCCAGGACCTTCAACCGGCCCTTGGCCACCGGGTGCTGGATGGCGTGGTACAGGGTCGAGGCCAGATACAGCAGCAACAGGCACGCCCCGAAGACGATCGCCCCGATCAGCTGCCAACGGTCGCCATAAATCGCGGCCAGGGTGATCAGGACCGCGCCGCCAGCCAGCGCGGCCGTCGCGCCCAGGCCGTGGGTCAGGGCGTTGGCGATTTCCTCGCGAACCATCGCCGCCGGCGCTGCGTCGGGACTGGTCGGCTCTGGTCGGGATCGTGAAGGACTGGACATTCGCTCGCCACGCGCTGAAGTGATGCAGCGCAGGCTCTATCATGCGCGTTCCGCACCAGTCACATCCAGATGATCATCTCCCACCAGCACCAGTTCGTCTTCGCCGCCATTCCCAAGACCGGTACCCACTCCGTGCGTCAGGCGCTGCGGGAGCACCTGCATGCCGAGGATCTGGAGCAGGTTGGACTGTTCGTCAACAAGCGCTTTCCCTTCAAGGAGCTGGCCGAGGTCAAGCACGGGCACATCACCTTGCAGCAGATTCGCCCGCTGATGGGCGAGGACGACTTTGGTCGCTACTTCAAGTTCGCGTTCGTGCGCAATCCCTTCGACCGTTTCGTGTCCTATTGCGCCTTCATGACGCGCGGCAACGGCGCGTTCCTGGCGAACCCGCAAGCGGTGATGCGGCAGATCCTGTTCCAGGCGCCGCCGGAGCAGCACATCCTGTTCCAGCCGCAGCACACTTTCGTCACCGACGCCGAGGGCGTCCTGCTGGCCGACGAAATCGGCAGGGTCGAGCAGATGCAGGTTTCCTACGACGCGCTGTGCGCGCGCATCGGCATCCCGGGCTCGCGCCTGGACCAGGTCAACAGTTCGCGCCGCGACAACTACCGGAAGTACTACGACCAGGCGTTGATCGATGGCGTGGCGCAGCGGTACCGTCAGGACCTGGAACTCTTCGACTACCGGTTCTGAGGATCGACCCCATGCAGTTCACCCGACCTGCCACCGCGCCGGAGGCCAATCCGCGCAAGACCTCCTCGATCCGCCGACTGGGCGTCGTCGACGTAGCGGCGCTGCGCGAGGCCGTGCTGGCCATTCCGGAATCGGTGTGGGAGGCGGAAAATGCCGACAAGCCCAACCGCTTCGAGGCGCTGGACCGCACCACGCACATCGTGTTTCGTTTCGTATCCAGCTTCCAGGACTGGCGCGACGCCTACGATCGGCCGTTGTGGTCGCAATGGAAAGCGCTGATCCAGCCCGTGATCGAGCGGGCAGTGGAGCCCTATGGTTATGCGCGTGGGATGTTCCCGCGGGTGATGCTGGCGCGGATGGCGCCCGGCGGGATCATCAAGCCGCACCGCGATGCCAACCCGGCGGCGAAATGGCCGCACAAGATCCACGTGCCGCTGCTGACCAATGAACGCGTCACCTTCTACGTCGATGGCGTGCCCTACAAGTTCGCCGAAGGCGAAGCCGTCGAGGTCAACAACATGGGCGTGCATGCCGTCACCAATGAGGGCGACGGCGACCGCATCCACCTGATCTTCGAGTACTACGATGCCGCGCAGCCGGCGCCGGAGTGGGTCGGCCCCTCGGCTGCACCGCAGAACTGACAGCGGCCAGTGCGACGTGGCGCCGCCGGCTGACTAGTCCAAAGCCACCGCATGCGCGTGCTCGCGGGTGGCGAGGAACTCCACGTCCGGCGCGCGTTCCTGCGCCAGTTGCAGGTTGACCCGGGTCGGGGCGAGGTACACCAGGTGTCCGGCCGCATCGATCGCGAGGTTCATCGCGTTCTTGTCGCGGAACTCCTCCAGCTTCCTGGCGTTGTCGCAGCGGATCCAGCGCGCGGTTGCGACGTTGACCTGCTCGAAGCTGGCCTCGACGCTGTACTCGTCCTTGAGCCGGTAGGCGACCACTTCGAACTGCAGCACGCCGACCGCACCGAGGATCAGGTCGTTGCTCATCAGCGGACGGAAGAACTGGGTCGCACCTTCCTCCGACAGCTGCGCCAGGCCCTTCTGCAGCTGCTTGAGCTTGAGCGGGTCGCGCAGTCGCGCGCGGCGGAACAGTTCCGGGGCGAAGTTGGGAATGCCGGTGAACGACAGCGGCTCGCCCTCGGTGAAGCTGTCGCCGATCGAGATCGTGCCGTGGTTGTGGATGCCGATGACATCGCCCGAGAACGCGGTCTCGGCGATTTCGCGGTCGGACGCCATGAACGTCAGCGCATTGGCCAGCTTCACCTCCTTGCCGGCGCGCACGTGGAACGCCTTCATGCCGGCGCTGAACCGGCCCGAGCAGATGCGCATGAAGGCCACGCGGTCGCGGTGCTGCGGGTCCATGTTGGCCTGGATCTTGAACACGAAGCCGCTGAGTTTTTCCTCGGTCGGCTCGACCATGCGCGTGGTGGTTTCGCGCGCCTTCGGCGAAGGCGCGTTGGCGACGAAGAAGTCCAGCAGGATCTGCACCCCGAAGTTGTTGACCGCCGAGCCGAAGAACACCGGGGTCTGCTTCCCGGAAAGGTAGGCGTCCATGTCGAACGGGTGCGACGCGCCCTGCACGAGTTCGAGCTCTTCGCGCACCTCGCGCAGGGCGTCGGTGCCGATGCGCGCCTCCAGCGCCGGGTCGTCCATCGAGGCGAAGATCGTCGAGTCCTGGCGGGTGAAGTTGCGCCCCTGTTCGTACAGGTGCACCTCGCCGCTGACCAGGTGCACCACGCCCTTGAGGCGCTGGCCCATGCCGATCGGCCAGGTGATCGGCGCGCACTGGATGCCCAGCACGCTCTCGACCTCGTCGAGCAGGTCGATCGGGTTCTTGCCCTCGCGGTCGAGCTTGTTGATGAAGGTCATGATCGGCGTGTCGCGCAGCCGGCAGACCTCCATCAGCTTGATCGTGCGCTCCTCCACGCCCTTGGCCACGTCGATCACCATCAACGCCGAGTCGACCGCGGTCAGCACCCGGTACGTGTCCTCGCCGAAGTCGGCGTGGCCTTGGGTGTCGAGCAGGTTGACGATGCTGCACTCGTACGGGAACTGCATCACCGAGGAGGTCACCGAGATCCCGCGCTCCTTCTCCAGCGCCATCCAGTCGCTGGTGGCGTGGCGCGCGGCCTTGCGCCCCTTGACCGAGCCGGCCATCTGGATCGCGCCGCCGAACAGCAGCAGCTTTTCGGTCAGCGTGGTCTTGCCGGCATCGGGGTGCGAGATGATCGCAAACGTGCGGCGGCGCAGGGCTTCTTGGGTTATTTCGGACATGGCGACGGCGCGCGCGGGCGCGCCAGGACAAAGGGGAGAGACGCCGATTATAGCCGGCGCCGGGCCCGAGGCCCCGGTGGCTGGCGGTACGAGACGCGCGCTGGTTCAGCGAGGTTGCGCGTGGATCGATGCCAAGGCTACTGGGAGCCGCCGGCGATCCGCAGCGGTCCCGCAGGACCGGTCATCTTGAACGGCAGCGATTCCAGCCGCATGCCGCGGTTGACCTGCACCGCGAAATGCAGGTGCGGCCCGGTGGTGAAGCCGGTATTGCCCGACAAGCCGATCTGCTGGCCGGCGCGCACGCGTTGGCCGACCCGCACCAGGGCGCCTTCGGTCTTGAGATGGGCGTAAAGCGACATCGCGCCGTCGTCGTGCAGGATGCGCACGAAATTCGCGCGCCCGCCGTATTTTTCCAGGTTCAGTCCGGCACGGTCGAAGTCCGACTCGACCTGCATCACCACGCCGTCGCGCGCGGCCAGCACCGGGGTGCCGGTGTCTGCCGCGAAATCCACTGCATAGCGGTTTTGCAGGTCGTTGTGGCTGAAGCTGCCACCGTAGCCCTGGTCGATGCGGAACTTCGGCTGGCGCAGCGGCAGCAGGTAGTCGACGTCGCGCGGTCGCGCGCTGGGATCGCCGGGCAGGCTGTCCATGCGCAGTTCGAAATCGCCGCCGCGGCTCGGGTCGGCCGCGCTCAGCACGGCCACCAGCGAACTGCCGCCTGCGGCGACCGTGGCGCGCGCCGGCAGCGCGGGGTTGCCGGTGACGTTCTGGCTGCGGCTGAAATGCAGCATCACCTCGATCGGGCCTGACAGCCGGTTGTCGGCCCACGCCAGATAGCGGCCGTTATCGCTTTCGATGCGCAGCCGGGCAATGGCGCCGGGTTCGGCGCGCACCGGGATCACCTTGACCTGGGCTGCCGCCGCGTCGGGGGCGCGGTCGCCGTAGTGGGTCACGCCGTTGTGGTCGACCCAGCGGTAGACCTTGGCGGCGTGGCTGGTGGTGGCCGCGGCCGCGATGGCGGCCGCCAGCAGCACGGTCGCGGCGCGCCACGCCATCAGTCGGGCGCTCCGGCCGGCGACGCGACCAACGACGGGCACGCCGGATGCGGCGGTGGTCCGGGCGATCGGTGCGCGATGGTCGGCATCGCCGCAGTGTATGCGTAAAGCCGGCCGGGTCGGCTCAGCACTCGATCACGTTCACCGCCAGACCGCCGCGGCTGGTTTCCTTGTACTTGTCCTGCATGTCGCGGCCGGTGTCACGCATCGTCTTGATGACCTTGTCGAGGCTGACCTTGTGCTTGCCGTCGCCGCGCAGCGCCATGCGGCTGGCGTTGATCGCCTTGACCGCGCCCATCGCGTTGCGCTCGATGCAGGGGATCTGCACCAGGCCGCCGATCGGGTCGCAGGTCAGGCCGAGGTTGTGTTCCATGCCGATCTCGGCCGCGTTCTCGACCTGCGACATGCTGCCACCCAGTGCGGCGGTCAGCCCCGCGGCGGCCATCGAACACGCCACCCCGACTTCGCCCTGGCAGCCCACTTCGGCGCCGGAGATGCTCGCGTTCTCCTTGTAGAGGATGCCGACCGCGGCCGCGGTCAGCAGGAACGTGCGCACGCCCTGGATGTTCGAATCCGGGATGAAGCGGTCGTAGTAGTGCAACACCGCCGGGATGATCCCGGCCGCGCCATTGGTCGGTGCGGTGACCACGCGGCCGCCGGCGGCGTTCTCCTCGTTGACCGCGAGCGCGTAGAGGTTGACCCAGTCGAGCGTGGTCAGCGGGTCGCGCATCGCCGCCTCGGGCTTGGACGACAGTTCGGCGAACAGCGCCGGCGCGCGGCGGGACACGTGCAGGCCGCCGGGCAGGGTGCCGGTCTGGCGGATGCCGCGGGCGACGCTGGATTGCATCGCGCTCCACAACTCGTCGAGTCCGGTTTCGATCTGCTTTGGGGTGCGCCATGCCTGCTCGTTGGCGAACATCAGCTCGGCGATCGTCAGGCCGCTGCGCGCGGCCTGCGCCAGCAATTCGTCGCCGGAGTGGAACGGGTGGGCCAGTTCGGTCTCGTCGGCGACGATGCGGTCCTCGGCCGCCTCGTCCTGGTTGACCACGAAGCCGCCGCCGACCGAGTAGTAGTCGCGCGTGGCGATGACTTCGCCCTCGGCATCGAACGCGGTGAAGCGCATGCCGTTGGTGTGGAACGGCAGCTTCTGGCGCTTGTTCATGATCAGGTCGTGCTTCTCGTCGAAGCCGATCTCGTGGCGCCCGAACAGGTTGATGCGTTTGCTGGCGCGGATCCGCTCCAGCGCCGGCGGGATCACGTCCGGGTCGATCTGGTGCGGCCAGTGGCCCTCCAGACCCATCAGCACCGCCTTGTCGGTGCCGTGGCCGCGGCCGGTCAGCGCCAGCGAGCCGAACACTTCCGCGCGCACCCGCGCCGTGCGCTCCAGGTCACCGTTCTGCACGATCCATCGCTCGATGAAACGCGCCGCGCCGCGCATCGGCCCGACCGTGTGCGAGGAACTCGGGCCGATGCCGATCTTGAACAGGTCGAAACTGCTGACAGCCACAAGGCGCTCCGGGTGGGGAAAACTGCACCGTTTATTCTACGCATGCAGCCCTTTCATGCCTGTCA
>DATHRJ010000330.1:0-1962 GCA_035465455.1 Lysobacter sp. | reverse complement strand
GAAGAGCTCACCCCCCCTCAATACCGGCGGAATTATACCGGGGATCGCGTTGCTTGCGAGAACCCATTTTGCCAGCGCGCCGGAATCATGGGCCTCCACCGTACCGCGGGTGAGGTTGCAGCTGACGCAGAAGTAACGGCGCCACAGGTCTTCAATGCGCTCGTCTCCGAACAGCGATCGCATGGTCCGGGACAGGCGCTTGCCCGAGAGCAACGACACCAGGGGCGGCGTGACGCCGGAGAAAGGCTTAAGCCGCAGGGCCTGGCGCAGAGCCGCGTGCACCGCCTGCGCGTCATGTCCGCGCGCGGCTAGCGCACCGATGACCGCACCCATGCTGGTGCCACCGATGACATCGACCGGCACGCCTGCCTCCTCGAGCGCGCGCAGCACGCCAATCTCGGCGAATGCCTTCGCCCCGCCCCCGCCGAGCGCCAGCCCAACCGAGCGGCCAAGCAGGTGCCGCGCCAGGCGCCTCAGGTCTTCCGCCACGCTCGCGCGCAGGTGATGGTGACGCCGCAGCTTGCGCTGCTGCAGCCAGGGCTCGCTGTCACGCGGCAATCCCACGTCGGTTGCATGCAACAGAACCAGCTCGCAGCCACGCAGGGTTTCCACATCCGCGTGCGCAAGAAGCCGGGACTCGAACGCATTCGGCGTTGGCTCGTCACCGGCATCGCCAACCAGCAGGACGCGGTCTGCTTGTCGCAGGAAAAGCTCCGACCAACGATCGTTGTACCGGTCGCAGATGTAAAGGAGCAGCTTGTGCTCCAACTCAAGGTCGTTCAGCCACTCGGCGATTTCCGCTTCGGGGACTGTGTCGAGACCACCCGGAAAGCGGGTGCGAACGGCAGTCGCGTCGAGCAACCTGGGCGCGACGTCGGGTTCGAATGCCTGCGCGAGCGCGCGGGCGAAGTCGTTGACGTCGGACCGGCGGCCGGCTGGCACCAGGGCAATCGTGGATAGCCGCTCGCGCCGCTCGCGCGCACGCTGTCCCAGCCGTCGAGTCAGCACCCGGATGAACTGCTGCATCACGCTGGGATAGTGCTGCATAAAACCCAGAAAAACTTCGTTCGGGATCCGGATAAGCTGGGAATCGCGCAGTCCCGTGACGGTCGCGGTACGCATGCCACCCGTCAGCAAGCTCATTTCGCCGATGATTTCGCCGCGCCCGATCTCACCGAGGCGCACCGCTTCGCCAGTGGCATCCGCGCGGGTGGCGACAAGCCGCCCGCGCATCAGGATGTAAAGTGCGTCCGAAGGCTCGCCGTGGCGCACCAATACTTCGCCGCCCTTGACGTGGACGAGTTCGAACCCTGCGCGCGCCTCCTGCAGGAACGAGGCATCAAGGTCCGGATAGAGTTCCGCGAGGTCAGCGAGGAATCCGGCTTTCATCGCGCAAACCGGTCAACACCCCTGACCAAACGGGACATCAGTACTCGATTTCGATGACCAGAACGTTTTGTTCGAACGCGAACCTGGCCATCTCGCCGGTATCGCCCTCCCATAACGCCGCTCCATAGGTGCGCACAAGAGTTTCTCCTCGTCCGTGGCGTGCACGGTCTGGTCGAAAGGGTTACGAGAAATCAAGGAACTCGAGGCAGGCTAAGCGAAAAGGTCGATTGCTGCAACAGCAGATGTGCGGGCGAAGTGCCGGCCGTTTCCCGCGGCTCTGAAACGACGATCCGCGCGCGCGCCAGGTAGAGGCCCGGCGAGGTGGCGCCCTCGAGAACTGGAAACGGTATGCCGCTGCGCTCTGCGAGAACCCAGGCCACCGCTGCTGCGTCGATGTCCGCGTCGGGGCGGCCGGCGCGTTGCAGCGCGGCCTCGATGACCCGCCCTGCTTCGAGGACAGGATCGCGTTGGTATTCGCTGAGCGGCGGGTGTGCTTCGAGGTAGAGCTGGCCGTCGCGCCAGCCGGCCAGCACCGGTTGATCCACGATGTGTACCGGCGTGCCGACCCCGACG
>DATHRJ010000329.1:0-4234 GCA_035465455.1 Lysobacter sp. | reverse complement strand
GCCCCGGCGAGTGCCCGGCGCTGGCGTCGAGGCCGCGGCAGTACAGGTAACGCACCCCACCGAAGTCGCGCGCGTAGTCGTAAGCCGCACCGAGCCGGAACCGCAGCCATCGGTGCAGCGCGAGCGTGTAGATCAGCGCCTGCAGGGTGTATTCGCTGTCGGCCATTGCGCGCTCGATCGTGGCCGGCGCGTAATCGGGCAGGCGATTGGATTTGTAATCGAGCACGTAATAGCGGCCGTCGTGCACGTAGACCAGGTCGATCTTGCCGGTCATCAGGCCCTCGAGCCGGCGACGCAGGCCGAAACCGTGGCGATCCAGCAACACGCCGTGCGCGTGCAGGGTCGCGAGCAGCGCATCGACCGAGGTCGGCTGCAGCGCGAAGTGGAACTCCATCTCGGCGCGACGCGCCTGCGCCGGCAGCTCGCACAGGCGCGCGCCTTCGGGCAGGCCGACGGTGAGCGTCTGCCCGACCAGCGCGGTCAGCTGCACGACGCCGTCGTCCAGGTCGGTGCCGGCGTAGCCTTCACCGGCCAGCGCCGCGCGCAGCGGCGCGTCCTGCGCGGGCGGCGGCCGGTCGCCGGGACGCCAGGGGCGCCACGCGTCGAAGTCGACGTGCTCGAGCGCGGCGTGCAGGACGTTGCCGAAGCGGCTGCCGGAGAAGCGGTAGTCGACCGGCTCGCGCGCGTCGTCGGAGGCGACCTCCAGCGGCAGCGCCACCGCGGGTTCATCGGCGGCGGCGCGCGCCGGCGGCTCGCTGCGCTGGCCGTCCGCACCGGGCTCCAGACCGCCAGCGGCGTGGGTCAGCTGGGTGAAGCTGTAGACCCACCAGTCGCGCGACAGCGCGCGCCGGGCGCGACGCGCCGGCGGCACCGCGCTGGCCGCCTCGGGCGGCAACGGGGCAAGCGCGCCGGGGGCCTCGCGCGCATCCACGACGATGTCCGCATGCGCCGCCAACGCCGCCGGATCGCCGAGCATCGACGCCAGCGCGGTCGCATCGTGCTGGTACAGCGGCCCCGCGGCCAGCCAGAGCGCGTGGCGCGCACGCGTGAGCCCGACGTACAGCAGGCGCGCGTCCTCGGCGCGCTGCTCGGTCTCGTGCTGGGCAACCGCGGCCAGCCAGCGCGGCGAGTCGTCATCGCGCCCGACCTTCCAGTGCAGCACGCGGCCGTGCGCATCGGTCACGTGGCAATGCCGGGGCGGCTTGTCGGCTTTTTTGCCGATGCCGACGAACGGCAGGAACACCAGCGCGAACTCCAGGCCCTTGCTCTTGTGCAGGGTGAGGATCTGCACCCGGCGCGCGTCCGACTCCAGCCGCAGCAGCTGCTGCTCGTCGTTCGGATCGGCCTCGGCGATGTGCAGGCGCAGCCAGTCGACCAGGCCGTGCAGGCCGAGCGCGCGCGCGTCGGCCTCCTGCAGCAGCTCGCCCAGTTGCAGCAGGTTGGTCAGCCGGCGCTCGCCATCGGGCAGCCCGAGCAGGCGTTCGGCGTGGTCCGCACACAGGTCCGACACCAGCGCGAGCGGACCGTGGCGCTGCCAGCGTTCGCGCCACGCCAGCGCCAGCATCTGCTGCGTTCGGCGCCAGTCGTCGTCGTGTTCGAGGCGCTCGATGCCGGCGCCGTCGATGCCGAGCAGCACCGTCGCCAGTGCCGCGCGTAACCGGCTTTCATCGGCCGGCTGCAGCAATGCCGCGAACACCGCCAGCAGCTCGCCGGCCTGCTCGGTCGCGAACAGGCTCTGCTTGCCGGCGGCCACCGCGGGGATGCCGGCGGCGATCAGGCCCGCCTGCATGCGCGTGGCTTCGGCATGGCTGCGCACGAGCACCGCGATGTCCCCCGGCTGCACCGGCTGGCGCCTGATCGTCGCGCGGCCGGCGCGGGCGGCGCCGAGCACGGCGTGGATCTCGGCGACGCAGGCGGCAGCGGCCTGCGCGCGCGAGCCGCCAGCGCCCCAGGATTTGCCGTCGGCCCTGGCGGGGAGCACGCGCAGCGTCAGCGCCGGCGCGGCCGCGTGCTCGCGCTGATAGTCGGCATCGTGGTTGTGCGGTCCCGGCGCGACCGGATGGAAGGCGATGCCGGGATCGACGAACGCGTCGTCGCCGGCCTGCGCATAGAGCGCCGCGATCGCGCGCAGCACACCGGGACGCGAACGGTAGTTGTGCGCCAGCGGCGGTGCCACCAGCGCGTCGCCGCGCGCGGCCAGATAGGTGTGCACGTCGCCGCCGCGGAAGCCGTAGATCGCCTGCTTCGGGTCGCCGATCAGGAACAGCGACGGGGCGACGCCGGCATCCGCGGTTTCCGCTGGCGCGACGTCGCCGGCCGCGCCACCGAACACGCGGCGGAAGATCGCCCATTGCCGCGCATCGGTGTCCTGGAACTCGTCGACCAGCGCGATCGCGTACTGCGCGCGCAGGCTGCGCACGAGTTGCTCGCCGTGGCCGCCGTCGAGCGCGTCGGCGACGCCGTCGATGAGGTCGTCGTACGTCTGCACCCGCCGCTGCCGCTTGATCGCGGCCAGGCGCGCGCGCGCGTCGTCGCGGATGCGATGCAGCAGGTCCAGCGCCTGCGCATCCAGCCACTGCTGGCGCTGCAGATCGGCGGCGAACCAGTCGCCGAGCGCATCGAACAGCGGCGACACCGGCAGCCGGTCCTCGCAGCCGGCCTTCGCGCACTCGCGCAGTCGCGCCGGGGTCAGCTTGTCGAGGTGGCCATCGCTGCGCGCCAGGCAGGTGCGGTCGAGGCCATGCGCGAGCGCGTCCCAGGCTTTGTCGTAGCTGGCCGCGCGCGCCTTGCGTCCATCGATGTGCTTGGCCGCGATCGCCGCGTCGAGGTCGGCGCGTGCCTGCGCGCCGTGGGTCGCGAACACGCCGCACAAGCCGTCCAGCGCGCGCTGCAGCTCGGGCGCGGGATCCGGCGTCGCCCGCGGCCGCGGCGGCAACAGCTGCGGCGCGCGCAGCAGCGCCCCCAGGTCGCCCGCCAGCGCCTCGGGGCTGGGCCACAGGCCCTGCAGGCGCTCGACCTCGACCGGGTCATTGCCATGGGCGCGCCACAGATCGGCGGCGAGTTCCTCCAGCAGTTCGCGTTCGCTGCCGACCAGTTCCGGCGGGTCGAACGCCTGCCCGGTCTGCAGCACGTGCTCGGCCAGCACCCGCGCGCAGAAGCCGTGGATGGTGAACACCGCGGCCAGGTCGATCTCCGCCTCGGCCCGCCGCAACCGCAGGCACAACGCGGCGGCGTCTTCATGCTGCAGCTGGCGGCGGATGATGTCCCGGGTCAGGGCGGCTTCCGGATCGGTGTCGGCGGGCGCATCGGGCTCTTCGGCCAGCTCGCGGGCGATCGCCGCGGCCATGACCAGGCGCTTGCGCAGGCGCGCGCGCAGTTCCTGGGTCGCCGCCTCGGTGAAGGTCACCGCGAGGATCTGGCCCAGGCGCAGCCCGCGCTCGATCACCAGCCGGATGACCAGGGTCGCCAGGGTGAAGGTCTTGCCGGTTCCGGCGCTGGCCTCGATCAGCTGCAGGCCATCGAGGGGGATGTCGAGGTACGGGTCGGCCGCGCCCGACTGCCGCGCGGTCGCGTCGATCGGGACCTGCTCGATGATGCTCATGCCGCCTCCGCGTCGCGACCGAGCACGACCGCATCGAACACGATGCCGGCGATCCGGCGGAACTCCTCGCCCAGCTCGACCTCGGCCGGTGCCTCACCGAACGGGTCGCGGCCGCGCAGGGCGAGGCTGGTGCTGGCGGTGGCGCCCTCGGCGAAGCCGCTTTCCGGCTGCCACTGCTCGTGCGCGCGCTGCCACGGGGTCTTGCTGTTGGCACGCGGCACCTCGCCCGCATCGAGGCGGGCCTGGCCGTCGTACCAGAGCCAGCCGGCGCGCGGGCCGAACGGCAACGGCTCGCGCAGGCCCCAGGCGCGCAGGCGCAGCAGCGCGCGCAGGGCCTGGCGTGCCGATTCTGGCTCGGCCGGCGCGCGCAACAGCGGGCCCGGCCCCGCGCCGGTGTCGCAGAACTGCGCGAGCGGCAGGTCCAGCCCAAGCGCACCGAGCACCAGCCAGTCCAGGCCATGGGTGATCTGCGCGGGGCCGTGCAGTTTCTCGTAACGCCACCGCGGCAGCCCGTGGCGGTACAGCTGGTCGCTGTGGCCGTGCAGGCGCACGCCGTCGAGGTCGAGCTCGAACTCCCGGGTCGAGGGCTGTTCATCGCCGCGCCAGCGCATGAAGGCCTCGGCGTACGGCTGC
>DATHRJ010000328.1:0-7380 GCA_035465455.1 Lysobacter sp. | reverse complement strand
CCCGCCGCCGCGCTCACTGCTGCTGGAGTTCGCTGATCATCCGGGCAAGCTCACCGGACTCGAACAGTTCCATGGTGATGTCGCAACCGCCGATCAGCTCGCCGTTGATGAACAACTGCGGGAACGTCGGCCAGTTCGAATACCTCGGCAGGTTGGCGCGGACTTCCGGGTCTTCCAGCACGTTGACGGTGTGCAGTGTGGTCGCTCCGGCGGCCTGCAACGCCTGCACCGAGCGGCTGGAAAAACCGCACATGGGGAACTGCTTGGTCCCCTTCATGAACAACACGATCGGGTGGCCTTCGACTTCGGCCTGGATCCGTTCCAGTACGGACATGGTGCAACTCCGGCAAGGGCCAGGCTGCGGCCATTGACGGCTCGGCAACAGGGCGTGGGGATAGAATGGCCAATTGTAAGGCTTCGCCCCCGTGCCGCGCGATCCACCGGCCGGCGACGCCCACAGCCCTGACCACCCAAAAGGACGCTTGCCCATGGCCATCGAACTGCCGCCCCTGCCCTACGACCGCACCGCACTGGAACCGCATATCTCCGGGGAGACGCTCGACTATCACTACGGCAAGCACCACAAGGCCTACGTCGACAACCTCAACAAGCTGATCGAGGGCACCGAATTCGCCGACATGCCGCTGGAGGACATCATCCGCAAATCGCAGGGCGGGATGTTCAACAACGCAGCCCAGGTCTGGAACCACACGTTCTACTGGAACTGCATGAAGCCCAACGGCGGCGGCGAGCCGAGCGGCAAGCTGCTGGAAGCGATCACCAAGGCGTTCGGCGATTTCGCCTCGTTCAAGGACCAGTTCAGCGACAACGCGGTCAAGACCTTCGGTTCCGGCTGGGGCTGGCTGGTGCAGCGCCCGGATGGCTCGGTCGCGCTGGTCAGCACGTCGAACGCGGCGACCCCGCTGACCGGCGAGGACACCGCGCTGCTCACCTGCGACGTCTGGGAACACGCGTACTACATCGACTACCGCAACGCCCGGCCGAAGTACGTCGAGTCGTTCTGGAACCTGGTGAACTGGGATTTCGTCGCTTCGAACATGAAGTGATGCGCAGCCACTGACCCATGCGAAACGGCCGGAGAAATCCGGCCGTTTCTCGTTGCGGCCGCCGTCAGCACTTCCCCTTGTGCATGGAGCAGGGCTGGTCGTCGCGAAGGCCGATGCCGCGCGGACGGGAGGCGTACGCCGCGGCTCTCAGCTCCTCCCCTCGCGGATCAGGGTCCGGTGGTTGCCGCCTGTTGCGCAAGGGAGGGGCTGGCTGTGGTCAGTCCCGTAGCCGCGCGACCACCGGAGCGATCTGCGCCTGGCGGTCCAACGCGTCGCCGACGCGCTGCAGGGCCTGCGCCAGCGCCTCGGGCGAATCGCTGCGCAAGGTCGCATGACCGACCTTGCGGCCTGCACGCGGCGACTTGCCGTAATCGTGCCAGTGGCCGCCGGGCTCGCGCAGCACGCAACCGGCATCGGGCATGTGCCCGATCCAGTTGAGCATGCAGGCGTGGCCGATTGCGTCGGTTGCGCCCAAGGGCAGCCCGAGCACCGCACGCAGGTGGTTCTGGAACTGGCTGGTCTCGGCCCCTTCCAGGGTCCAGTGGCCGGAGTTGTGCACGCGCGGGGCCAGCTCGTTGGCCAGCAACTGGCCGTCGCGCGCGAACAGCTCCAGCGCGAACACGCCGACGTAGTCGAGCGACTCGCCCAGCCTGCGCGCATAGTCAAAGGCGGTGTCGGCCATCTGCCGGTCGACCCGGGCCGGCGCGAGGCTGGCGGACAGCACGCCATCGACGTGCCAGTTCTCGGTCAGCGGCCAGGTGCGGAACTCGCCGTCGCGGCCGCGCACCGCGACCACCGACAGCTCGCGCTCGAACGGCACGAACGCCTCCAGGATCAGGCCCACCGTTGCCGCCTGCCCGCCGAGTGCGTCCCATGCTGCGTCGGCATCGCCGGCGCCACGCAGGCGAAACTGGCCCTTGCCGTCATAACCCAGCCGGCGGGTCTTGAGGATGCACGGGACACCGACGCGGCCAATGGCCTGGTCGAGCGCCTCGCGCGAATCGACCGCGGCGAAATCCGGCACCGGGATGCCGAGTTCGCCGAACAGGGTCTTCTCGGCCAGGCGGTCCTGCGCGGTAGCCAGCGCCCGCGGGATCGGGAATACCGGCACCCGTTCGATCAGCCATTGCGCGGACTCTGCCGGCACGTTCTCGAAGTCGAAGGTCGCCACCTCGACCCGCGATGCGAACTCGGCCAGCGCGCCCGCGTCGCGGAAATCGCCGACCACCATAGGCGCGAACTGCCCGGCGCAGGCATCGTCGGCCGCGTCCATCACCAGGAAGCGAAGGCCAAGCGGCGCGCCCGACAGCGCGAGCATGCGCGCCAGCTGGCCGCCACCGAGGATGCCGACGGTCGTCATGAGCGCGTCTTCCTCATCGACGCGGATCGTCGTTGCTGGCGACATCATCGGTCTGCCGCGCGCGGAATTCGGCCAACGCCTGGCCGATCGCGGCATGGTCGTGGGCGAGGAGCGCGGCGGCGAACAGCGCGGCGTTGGCGGCGCCGGCATTGCCGATCGCGAACGTCGCCACCGGGATGCCGGCGGGCATCTGCACGATCGACAGCAACGAGTCCATGCCGTTGAGCGCCTTGCTCTGCACCGGTACGCCCAGCACCGGCACCGGGGTCTTGGCCGCGAGCATCCCCGGCAAATGCGCCGCGCCGCCGGCGCCGGCGATGATCGCGCGCAGGCCGCGGGACGCGGCGGTGGCGGCATAGTCGAACAACACGTCGGGCGTGCGGTGAGCCGAGACCACGCGCACCTCATGCGGCACGCCCAGCGCCTCGAGCTTGGCCGCGGCGTGCTGCATGGTCTCCCAGTCGGAGCGCGAGCCCATCACGATGCCGACCAGCGGCTGGGCGGTGTCGCTGGGGGACGCCTGTTCGAGTGCGGTCATGGTTCGGCCTTGATGCAAAGACGTATTCTAACGCCCCCAACCGCTTTGGCTCGCCGCGCCCAGGACCTCCCGTATGGATCGCAAACTGCTCGACCTCCTCGTCTGCCCCACGACCCGCCAGCCGCTGGCGCTGCTCGATTCCCGCACGCTGTCCGCGCTCAACGACGCGATCGGGCAAGGCGGCGTCGTGCGCGGCGATGGCAGTGCCCAGACCGAGCCGGTGCGCGAGGCCCTGGTCACGGTCGACCGCGCGCTGGCCTACCGGGTCGACGACGGCATCCCTGTGCTGCTTGCCGAGGAGTCCATCGCACTGGATGGCATCGCCGGGCTTTCGGCGGCATGAGCCCGCGTTTCGCCGCACCGGCGACCGAGCAGATCCAGGCCGATGTCGCCCGCGCACTGGCCGAGGATCTGGGCAGTGGCGATGTCACCGCGGCCCTGCTGCCAGACACCGCCGACAGCGCCTATCTGCTGTGCAAGGAGGATGCGGTCGTGTGTGGCCGGCCGTGGTTCGACGCATGCCACCGCGCGCTCGACCCGGACGTGCGCATCGACTGGCACTTCGCCGAGGGCGACCGCGTCGCGCCGGGCACCGTGCTTGCGATCCTGCATGGTCGCAGCCGCGCGCTGATCAGCGCCGAGCGCGCCTCGCTGAACTTCCTGCAGACTCTGTCGGGCACCGCTACCGCGACGGCGCAGCATGTCGCCGCCGTGCGCGGCACCGGTGCGCAGATCCTCGACACGCGCAAGACCCTGCCCGGCCTGCGCCTGGCGCAGAAATACGCGGTGCGCGTCGGTGGCGGCGTCAACCACCGGATCGGCCTGTTCGACGCGGTGATGCTCAAGGAGAACCACGTGCGTGCCGCCGGCTCGCTGCTTGCGGCGATTGCCAGCGCGCGGGCGATGCACCCGGCGCTGCCGCTGATCGTGGAGGTCGAAACCCTGGCCGAGCTGGAGCAGGCGCTGGACGCAGGTTGCGACCGCATCCTGATCGACGACTTCGACGCCGCGAGCCGTCGCGAAGCGGTGCGCATCGCCGCGACGCGATCGCCGCGCATTCCACTGGAGGTCTCCGGCGGGGTCGACCTGGCGGGGCTGCGCGCGATCGCCGAGGATGGCGTCGACTGCATCTCGGTCGGCGCGTTGACCAAGCACGTGCGCGCGATCGACCTGTCGTTGAAGCTGGGACCGCCGCCGGTATCGCGGGTTTGACGCTTTAAGCGCTACGAGGCCGACAGCGCGGCAACATCGATGCCGGCGACGTACAACACCAGCGCCGACACCGCGACCGCCAGCAACAACAGCCAGGGCCACCAGCGTCGCTGCGTGCGCCCTGAAGGGCCGACCTGCACCGCGCGGACCTGCAGTGGCACCGAGGACACCAGGCGGAACCGCAGGGTATCGAACGCGATCTCGTCGCCCGCACGTGCCTGGCCGCGCACCACGCGCTTGTCGTTGACGAAGCTGCCGTTGGTGGAGCCCAGGTCTTCGATCTGCACGCCATCGGCATTGGGCACGATGCGCGCGTGGTTGCGCGACAGCCCCTGCTCGTCGAGCAGCAGGTCGCTGTCGCGGGCGCGACCGACGGTCATGGGGTTGCCGGACAGCGGAAAGTTGCGGCCCTCGACGCTGCCGTTGATCCCGCGCAACAGGTATTTGGGCACCACCGGACGAATCGCGGTGGCACCCGGGTCGTCATTGGCGGCGCCGAGCGGATCGCCCGGCGTGGTCGCCTGGTTGCGGATATCGGGGTTGTCCAGCGATGCCAGATGCGCCTGCACCGTGTCGAAAGCGACGCGGTCGCCAGAGCGCAAGGTGATCAATCCCTGCACCGCGCGCCCATTGACGCTGACCGAGGTCCCGGTTGCCACGTCGAGCATGACCCCGTGGTCGGTCACGTGCAGTTGGCAATGCTGGGGCAACACGCCGGGGCGATCGAGCACGATCGTCGCCTTGGGGTCGGAGCCGACCCGGTTCACTCCCAAACCCAGGAGTACCTGCGGGTGCTCGCCACCAGGAAATATGAGTTTCATTTGTGCTCTTCCCCTGAGAATCGCGCGCCGCCTCTTGCGACGCGCACGGCGTGCCGCCACATTAGGCGCATGCCGACTCTACTCATCGTAATGATCGTCGCTGCGACCGCGTTCACATTCTGGAGCGCCGGCCGCGCAGCCGCCGAACGCGCCGAGGCCGTGGGCCGCGATGCCTGCCGTGCCGCCGGGGTGCAATGGCTCGACCAGAGCGTGCACGCGATCGGGCTGAAGGTGTGCCGCAAGGACGATGGCTGGCTTGGCTGGGAGCGCACTTTCCGCTTCGACTACTCGCGTGACGGCGACGACCGCAATGCCGGGCGCATGGTGCTGCGCGGCGACCGGCTGGTCTCGTTCAGCGGCCCGCTCCCGCCGGCGTCCTCGCAGTTGCGCTAGGCCGTTGCGCTGGATCCGGGGATCCAGTGCGGCGACTTCATTTGACGATGCGCAGGTGTCCGGCGCGGCGCGGCGTCGGGCTGGCAGGGCCGTCATCGCCATCGCCACCGTTGTCTTCCTGGTCGCCGGGATCACTGGGGACCGCGCTCAAGGTCACGGGCCCGGGCTCCGCCGAATCGATGGAATCGGCAGGCTCGAAAGCCTCGTCCTCTTCCCCGGCCAGCGCATCGTCCGGAAGCGCCATCCCCTGCCCGGTCTCGCGCGCATAGATCGCCAGCACTGCGCCAACCGGGACCGAAACGCTGTGGCTGACGCCGCCAAAGCGCGCGCTGAAGCGGATCGTGTCGTTGCTCATGTCCAGCCGCGACACCGCGCGCTCGGCAATGTTGAGCACGATCCTGCCGTCTTTCACCGCATGCATCGGCACCTGCACCGAGGGCCGGGTGGCGTCCACCAGCAGGTGCGGGGTCATGCCGTTGTCGGCGATCCATTCGTACAACGCCCGCAACAGGTACGGGCGGTGGCTGGTCATCGGCGCGTTTTCGTCAGTCATGCCCGCAGTTTACCGCCGCCGTGCACGGAGGCGACAGCCGCCAGCGGTGCACGAACGCAACGCAGTGGATCGGCCGACGATCCCGGCGACCTTCGGCACGGTTCCACCATGCTGGTTGCAGGGGCTTCCGGTCAGGCAGGCAGGTCGCGCAGGCGGCGTTCCTGCTCGGTGAGGCTGCGGGTGAAGCCCGGGTTGCGGAAGATCCGGTTACCGTAATCCTCGATTGCCTTGCCGTCCTTGGGCAGCGGCACGTTCAGCGCCGACAGCCGCCAGATGATCGGTGCCATCGCACAGTCGGCGAGACTCATCTCGGTATTGAGGAAGAACTTGAACGCCTTGAACAGCGGCACCGATGCGGTCAGCAGTTCCTTCAGGCGCTTGCGCCCGGCCTCGGCCTGGGCCTTGTTGCCGAGTTGGATCGCCTGCACCTGCGGCACCCAGTCCAGCTCGAGCCGCAGCATCGCCAGGCGCAGACGCGCACGCGAGAGTGGATCGACCGGCATCAGCGGCGGGTGCGGATAGCGCTCGTCGAGGTATTCGCTGACCACGCTCGCCGCGTACAGGACCAGGTCGCGCTCGACCAGCGTCGGCACCGAATGGTACGGGTTGAGATCGATCAGATCCTCGGGCGGATTCTGCGGGTCGACCGGAATCAGGTCGTACGTGACGCCCTTGGCCGCCAGCACCAGGCGCACCCGATGGCACAGCACGCAGTCGGTGGAAGAAAACAACGTCAGGGCATTACGCATACGTGGGCTCGTCGCCATCATCGACCTCTCCAGCCACCGGAATCCGCCGGTGGCAAGACGCTGCCCACGCTGTGCAGGCAGTCGTCACGGCCTCGAATCCACGCCCTTCCCTACACGATCCAACCAGTCGGTCGTGCCGGGCACGGGCAGCCCTTTCCGATGGCTGCGCCGTGCGAAGGAAGCAACGCGGTTTATTTCACGTCGCGCCAGTATTCCTTCTTCAACAGCCAGGCGATAAACGTGAACATCGCCAGGAACAGGATCACCCACACGCCCATGCTCTGGCGTTTGAGCGCGGCCGGTTCGCCGGCGTACTCGAGAAATGCTGTGATGTCGCGGACGGTCTGGCTGAATGCCTCCGGGTCCTGCTGGCCGGCCTGGGTGATCTTCAGCGCGGTCACCGGCCGTTCGCCGAGCGCCGGGTCCAGTTCGCCGTACTCGGCGTGCTGCAGACCCTGCAGTTGCCAGAGCGGGTTGGGCATCGCCGCGTTCGGGAACAGATGGTTGTTCCAGCCCAGCGGCCGCGATTCGTCGAGTTAGAACGACTTCAGGTAGGTGTAGATCCAGTCGCTGCCGCGCACCCGCGCGATCACGCTGAGGTCCGGCGGTGCCACCCCGAACCACTCGGTCGCCTGGCCGGCCGGCATCGCCACGTGGACCTGCTCACCGACGGCGACGCCGGTGAAG
>DATHRJ010000327.1:0-5706 GCA_035465455.1 Lysobacter sp. | reverse complement strand
CTGCCTGGCCTGGATGGTGGTCGGCGTCGGCGACTTCAACGACGACGGCCGATCCGACACGCTGAGGCGCAATGACGCTACCGGGGCGAATGCGATCTGGATGTCGGCCCTCAGCTCGACGCCGCAACGCGTCACCAGGGTCGCCGATCTCGCCTGGAAGGTGGTCGGGGTCGGCGATTTCAACGCTGACGGCAGGTCCGACATCCTGTGGCGCAACGCCACCACAGGGGCGAATGCGATCTGGAGGTCGGGCATCAGTGCGACCCCGCAACCGGTGGCGGCGGTCCGCGATCTGGCCTGGACGGTGGTCGGCGTCAGCGACTTCGACGGTGACGGCAGGGCCGACATCCTGTGGCGCAACGCCAGGAGCGGCGTGAACGTGATCTGGAGATCAGGCAGTTTCAGCACGTATCAAGTGCTTACCACCGTGCCCGACCTCAGCTGGAGGGTGGTCGGGGTCGGCGATTTCAACGCTGATGCTGGCCGTGGCGAATGGGACTACTAGGACGATCAGTTGATACGTCGACCATGTAGCGCGATGCCTTCGACCCAGGAACCGCTCAGCCAGCAGGTGACCCCGGGTCGAAGCCGCTCGCCGTATTCCGGGGCAGCCCGGCCGCTACTCCGCAGTGTCAGTTCTGCAACTCGCGCAGGGTCACCGAGGGTGGCGCATCCAGCACCCGGCGCGTGGCGAACATGCCCGCGGCGAGGGCGGCGAGCACGCCGACCGCGGCGCCTACCGCGGCCATGCGCCAGTCCGGCTGCCACGGCAGATCAAATACGCGCACCGCGACCACCCCGGCCAGTACCGATGCGGCGATGGCTGCGGTGATGCCGGCCAGCAACCCGATCGCGATGAACTCCGAAGCCTGCGCCGCACGCAGCTGGCGCCGGCTGCCACCGAGCACGCGCATCACCCCGCCTTCGAGCAGGCGCTCGTCCTGGCTCGCGCTTACCGCGGCCATCAGCACCAGCAGCCCGGCCACCAGCGAGAAATAGAACACCACCTCGACCACGGTCGACACCTGGTCCGCGGTCGCGCGCACCTGGTCGAGCACGGCGTCGATATCGATCACCGACAGGTTCGGGAAACGCGCGACGAGCTCGGCGGTGAAACGCGTGGCCTGCGGTGGCACGTTGACCGCGGTGATGTAGCTGGCCGGGAAACCATCGAGTGCGCCGGGCGAGGCGATCACGAAGAAGTTGGGCCGGAAGCTTTCCCATTCGACGCTGCGCAGGCTGGTGATCGTCGCCGCGAACGGCTGGCCGGCGATGTCGACCGCGACCGTGTCGCCCAGCTTCCAGTTCAGCGACTCGGCAAAGCCCTCCTCGACCGAAACCTGCGGCTGCGCCGAGGGCTGCTCGCCCCAGAACGTGCCGGCGGTGATCCGGTTGTCCTGGCTGAGCACGGTGGCCGTGGACAGGTTGAACTCGCGCTCGGCGCGACGCCGAGCACGCGCGGCCTCGTTCGCCGCTTCGTCGCTGGCAGCGCCCTGGTTGCCATCGGGCCGCTCGTCATCGCCGTAGCGCGCGCCGCCGACCGGACCGCCGTTGTGCGCGACCAGCCGCCCGCGGATCATCGGATACAGCGTCGGCGCACCCAGCTGCTGTTGCATCATGAAATCGCGCACGGGATCGACCTGGTCGGCCTGCACGTTGATGATGAAGCGGTTCGGCGCATCCTGCGCCAGCGAAAGCTGCCAGCGGTCGAGCAGATCGGTGCGCACGAACGTCAGCAGCAGCAACGCCATCAGCCCCAGGCCCAACGCCGACACCTGGGCGACGCTGGTGGCGGCGCGGCGGCTGACGTTGGCCAGCCCGTAGCGCAGGCTGCCGCGCAGGCGCGAGCGCAGGCGCCGCACGATGAGGATCAGCCCCCACGCGAGCGCGGCCAGCACCGCAAGCGTGGCGACGATGCCGCCGAGCATTGCCCCGGCCAACGCGGCGGAACCGGCCTTCCACCACAACAGCGCCGCCAGCCCGCCGAGCCCGACCACGCCGACCAGCCAGGCGCTGGGCTCGGTCGGATCGAGGTCGCGGCGCAGCACCCGCAGTGCCGGCACCCGGCGCAGCGCCAGCACCGGTGGTGCGCCGAAGGCGAGCAGCACGACCATGCCCACGCCGAGGCCGTGCAGCGCGGGCATCCACCCTGCCGGCGGAATCGACAGGTTCAGCGCCTGCGACAGCCAGCCGCCGACCACCCACTGCAAGCCGAACGCGAGCGCGACGCCGATGCTGCTGGCGATCAGTCCCAGCAGCACCAGTTCGCCGACGTGGATGCCGACCAGGGTGGCCTGGCTCGCGCCCAGGCAGCGCAT
Organism: Lysobacter sp.; assembly: GCA_035465455.1. Classification (GTDB taxonomy): domain Bacteria; phylum Pseudomonadota; class Gammaproteobacteria; order Xanthomonadales; family Xanthomonadaceae; genus Lysobacter_K. The sequence goes on along the minus strand of DATHRJ010000327.1, from coordinate 3,388 downwards.
CACCGCGGTGCCCGACAGGTGGCGCTCGCTGTGGCGGCGCGCCGCCATCGCGACCGCGACCGCAGCCAGCACCACCGAAACCAGTGCCGCCAGGCCGAGGAAACGCCCGGCGCGGTCGAGCGCGGAACGGATCTCCGGACGCGCGTCGCTGACCGTTTCCAGCCGCTGGCCGCGATCCAGCGCGGGCTTGGCCGCGCGCACGAAGCCTTCGACGGCGCTGGCGTCGCCGGCGACAACCAGCCGATAGCGGATGCGGCTGCCCTCCTGCACCAGCCCGGTCGCGGGCAGGTCATCGAGGTTCCCGAACACCTTCGGCGCGACGTTGAAATAGTCCAGCGCCGCGTCCGGTTCCTGCAGCACCAGCGCTGCCAGGGTGAGCTGCGATTCGCCCAGCGCGATGGTGTCGCCGATGCGCGCGCCGAGTGTCTCGGCACCGGCGCGGCCCATCCAGACCGTGCCGCGCGCAGGGATGCCGTCGGCACTGCGTTCCAGGCCGTCGGCAGCGGCGATGCGGTACGCGCCGCGCAACGGGAAGCCCGCCCCCAGCGCGCGCAGCTCGCCCAGCTGCAGGCGCGCATCGGCACCGTTGCCGACCCGGATCATGGTGTTCAACTCGACCGTGTCGGTGCTCTGCAGTCCGCGCGTGCCTGCCGCCGTTCGGATCGCCTCACTGATCGGCGCGTCGCCGCGCACCACCGCGTCGCCACCGAGCAGGCGGTTGGCCTCGATCGCGAGCGCGCGCTCGGCGCGATCGGTGACGAAACCGACCGCGGTCACCGCGACCACCGCCAGCACCAGCGCGGCCAGCAGGATGCGCACGTCGCCGGCACGCAGGTCGCGGCGCAGCTGGCGCCATGCCAGCCGCACCCAGCCGCGCTGCAGCACGCTGGCCTGCGCACTCATGGCGCCACGCCGGGCCGCGCCCGCACTTCCTGCGCGACCAGGCGGCCGCTGTCGAGCCGCAGCAGGCGCCCGCAGCGACCGGCCAGGTGCTCGTCGTGGGTCACCAGCACCAGCGTGGTGCCGGCCTCCTCGTTGAGCGCGAACAGCAGTTCGATGATCGCCTGCCCGGTGTGGGTGTCGAGGTTGCCGGTGGGTTCGTCGGCGAACAGCAGCGACGGCCGGGTCACGAATGCCCTGGCAAGAGCAACGCGTTGCTGTTCGCCGCCGGACAACTGCCGCGGGTAATGGCCCAGCCGCGGCCCCAGCCCGACCTTCTCCAAAATCGCGCGCGCGGGCGCCTCGACCTCGCGGTCGCCGCGCAGCTCCAGCGGCAGCATCACGTTCTCCAGCGCGGTGAGCGAAGGCAGCAGCTGGAAGCTCTGGAACACGAACCCGACCTTCTCGCCGCGCACCCGTGCGCGGCCGTCCTCGTCGAGCGCCGACAGCGGCGCGCCGTCGAGCACGACCTCGCCGGTGCTGGGCGAGTCGAGCCCGGCCAGCAGCGACAGCAGCGTGCTCTTGCCCGATCCGGACGCGCCCACCACCGCGACGGTGTCGCCGGCGGCGATGTCGAACGCCACGGCCTCAAGAATCGTCAGGTCCCCCGCCGGCAACGGCACCCGCTTGCCGAGGTCGCGCACCTGCAGCGCCGGCGGCGGGTGCGGGACGTCCGCGTTGCGGCGGGCCTGCGACGAGGCGGCGTGCCTTTCAGCGTGCAGTGCGATGCTATCGGCCATGATCGTCCTTCGGATGGGATAACGCCGCGGGACTTGATCGCCCGCCGGCATCGGAGATGCAGAAGATGACACCACGATATGCGGCATTCCGCCGCGGGCTTCAATGTGCCGTCGGTTGGGTTGTGCTGGCCCTGGCAACGACAATGAATGCGCACGCGGCCTCCACGGCGATGCCGTCCCCGGCGCTGGAACGCACCGTCCTGGTGATGGGGGACTCGCTGTCGGCGGCCTACGGGCTTTCCGCCAATCAGGGCTGGGTGGCGCTGCTCGGCGAGCGGATCCAGCAGCAGCGTCCGGGCTGGCGCGTGGTCAATGCCAGCATCAGCGGCGAGACCAGCGCCGGCGGCGCGGCGCGGGTCATCGATGCCGTGGTGCGGCACCGCCCCGAAGTCGTGGTGATCGCGCTGGGGGCGAACGACGGTTTGCGCGGCCTGCCGATCGAGCAGACCCGGATCAACCTGGCGCGAATGATCGGCGCGGCCCATGGCGCCGGCGCGCGGGTGCTGCTGGTCGGGATGCGCATGCCGCCGAACCTGGGCGGCGAGTACACGCGCGCGTTCGAGGAGACCTACCGGATGCTGTCGCAGCGCTTCGACACCGCGCTGCTGCCGTTCCTGCTGGAGCCGATCGCGCTGGACCGCGACGCCTACCAGGCCGACAACCTGCACCCGGTCGCGGCGGCGCAACCGAAGCTGCGCGACCACGTGTGGACGGTGCTGGCGCCGCTGTTGAAATAAGTTGGCCGGCTTTGCCGTTGCCGTGCTGTTGATCCCGGATCCACAACTGCAGGCATGTTCCTAGACCCGGAGGGCGGCAACGGCCGAGCAACGGCAACGGCAACGGCAACGGCAACGGCAACGGCGAGAGCTTGGTCACGGCAGTCCCGATCAAACAGCGACTCCGCAGCTAACGAAGTGCACCGGCACGCGGCGGTAGAATAGCCACGTGCCCTTCCCCGTCCACGCCATCACCCTCGACCTCGACGACACGGTCTGGCCGATCGCGCCGGTGATCGTGCGTGCCGAGGCGGCGCTCACGCGGTGGCTGCGCGAGCATGCGCCGCGCACCGCCGCGCACTGGACGGATGCAGCGCGGCTGGCGCTGCGCATGCGCGTGGCTGCCGAGCGCCCCGACCTCGCCCACGATTTCACCACCCAGCGCAAGCTCACCCTGGCGCAGATGCTGCGCGAGGCCGGGGACGACCCGGCGCTGGTCGAACCGGCCTTCGAGGTGTTCTTCACCGCGCGTTGCGAGGTCGAGCACTACGACGACAGCCTCGATGCGCTCCAGCGCCTGGCCACCCGGGTGCCGCTGGCCGCGTTGACCAACGGCAACGCCTGCCTGCGCACGATCGGGCTCATGCACGTGTTCCAGTTCCAGCTCGGCGCGCGCGAACATGGCGCGGCCAAGCCGGCGGCGAGCATCTTCCACGCCGCATGCGAGCAGCTGGGTTGCGAGCCGTCGCAGGTACTGCACGTCGGCGACGATGTCGAGATGGACGTGCGCGGTGCCCAGCAGGCGGGGTTGCGCAGCTGCTGGATCAACCGCCCCGAGGCCGACGGAACAGCACGCGCGTGGCCGCATCCGGATGCGCCGCCCGTTCTCGAACTGCCCGGACTCGGCGCCCTCGCCGACTGGCTCGTAGCCACCCAATCCCCAGCACGGACCCCCGCATGAACCACTTGAACGGCTTCACCGATGCCGCCGAC
>DATHRJ010000326.1:0-3818 GCA_035465455.1 Lysobacter sp. | reverse complement strand
CCGTGGCGACCCCGTCGACCGCGGCCAGGCTGCGCTCGACGCGGCCCACGCAGGACGCGCAGGTCATTCCGGCGACGCCGAAGCGGTAGCGGGTCCGGGGCGGGGCAGCGGTGGAGGCGGGTGCGTTCATGAGGTCCTTCGATGCATCAGGGATGACAAGTCTGTTGCTTCCCATCATGGGAAGGTCAACCGCGCATCGCAACACCGCCAGCCCATGGGCGCCTCAGCCGGCAAGCTCCAGCTGCCGGCGCTTGACCAGGGCATAGATCACCGGGATCACCACCAGCGTCAGCACCGTCGACGACGCCATGCCGCCGACCATCGGCGCGGCGATGCGGCGCATGATCTCCGAGCCGGTGCCGGTGCTCCACATGATCGGCAGCAGGCCGGCCATGATCGCCACCACCGTCATCATCTTCGGGCGCACGCGCTCCACCGCGCCCTCGACGATCGCGGCGGTGAGGTCGTCCACGCTCAGGCGTCGGCCTTGTCCGGCGCGCACTTTCGCCAGCGCGGTGAGCGCGTGGTCGAGGTAGATCAGCATGACCACGCCGGTCTCGGCGGCAACGCCGGCCAGCGCGATGAAGCCCACGGCCACGGCGACGCTGAGGTGGTAGCCCAGCGCCCACATCAGCCAGACGCCGCCGACCAGCGCGAACGGCACCGACAGCATCACGATCAGCGACTCGGTGACGCGGCGGAAGTTGAGGTACAGCAGCAGGAAGATCAGCGCCAAAGTCAGCGGCACCACGATCTTCATCCGCTCGATGGCGCGCTGCATGTACTCGTACTGGCCGCTCCAGCTGGCGTAGAAGCCCGGCGGAAACTCCACCGACGCCGCGACCGCATCCTGCGCCTGCCGCACGTAGGCGCCCAGGTCGCTCTCGCGCGTGTCGACGTAGATGTACGACGACAGCAATGCGTTCTCGGTGCGGATCGAGGGCGCGCCCTTGTTGATCGAGATCGTCGCCAGCTCGCCCAGCGGCACCTGCGCCCCCTGCGGGGTGGCCACCAGCACCTGGGTGGCGATGGTCTGCGGATCGTCGCGCAGCTCGCGCGGGTAGCGCACGATCACCCCGAACCGCTCGCGGCCCTCCACGGTGGAGGTGACGGTCATTCCGCCCAGGGCCGCGGCGATCACGTCCTGCACCTCGCCGACGGTCAGCCCGTAACGCGCGAGCTGGCGCAGGTCCGGCGCCACGTCGAGGTAATAACCCCCCGTCAGACGCTCGGCGTAGACGCTGGTGGTGCCGGGCACCTTGCGCACCACGGTCTCGATCTGCTGCGCCAGCCGCTCCATCGTGGCCAGGTCGTTGCCGAACACCTTGATGCCGATCGGGGTGCGGATGCCAGTGGCCAGCATGTCGGTGCGCGCCTTGATCGGCATCGTCCACGAGTTCGCGACGCCGGGGAACTGCAGCGCCTGGTCCATTTCCGCGATCAGCTTGTCGACGGTCATGCCGTCGCGCCACTGCGATTCGGGCTTCAGGTTGATCACCGTCTCGAACATCTCCAGCGGCGCAGGATCGGTCGCCGTGAGCGCGCGGCCGGCCTTGCCGAACACCATCTCCACTTCCGGAAACGACTTGATGATCCGGTCCTGCTGCTGCAGCAGTTCCCCGGCCTTGGTCACCGACATGCCGGGCAGGGAGGCGGGCATGTACAGCAGGGTGCCCTCGTTGAGCGTGGGCATGAACTCGCTGCCCAGACGCGACGCCGGCCACAGGCTGACCAGCATCACCGCCGCGGCGACCGCCAGCGTCGCGTGCTTGTTGCGCAGCACGACCGAGATCACCGGGCGGTACACCGCGATCAGGAAGCGGTTCACCGGGTTGGCCTTCTCGGGCAGGATTTTCCCGCGCACGAACAGCAGCATCAGCACCGGCACCAGCGTGACCGAGAGCAGCGCGCCGCCGGCCATGGCGAAGGTCTTGGTGAACGCCAGCGGATGGAACAGCCGGCCCTCCTGCGCCTCCAGCGCGAACACCGGCAGGAACGACACGGTGATGATCAGCAGGCTGAAGAACAGCGCCGGGCCGACTTCGCGGCACGCGTCGATGATCAGGTCCGCGCGCGAGCGGCTGCCGTCGGATCGCTCGATGTGCTTGTGCGCGTTCTCGATCATCACGATCGCCGCATCGACCATCGCACCGATCGCGATCGCGATCCCGCCCAGGCTCATGATGTTGGAGTTCATGCCCAGCGCGCGCATCGCGATGAACGCGATCAGCACGCCGATCGGCAGCATCACGATCGCGACCAGCGCGCTGCGCACGTGGAACAGGAAGATCACGCACACCAGCGCGACGATGATGCTCTCCTCGATCAGCGTGGTGCGCAGGGTCGCGATGGCGCGATGGATCAGGTCGGATCGGTCGTAGACCGCGCGCAGGGTCACCCCCGACGGCAGCCCGCCCTGGATCTCGGCGATCTTCTGCTTGATGCCTTTGATCACCGACAGCGCGTTCTCGCCGTAGCGGGCGATGGCGATGCCGGCGACGACCTCGCCCTCGCCATTAAGGTCGGCGATGCCGCGGCGTTCGTCGGGCACCAGTTCGACCCGGCCGATGTCGGCGATCAGCACCGGGATGCCGCCTTCGGCGCTGACCACGAGGTTCTCGATGTCCTCGATGCCGCGCAGGTAGCCGCGGCCGCGCACCATGTATTCGGTTTCGGTCATCTCCAGCGCGCGCCCGCCGACATCGCGGTTGCCCTGGGCGATGACGTCGGACACACGTGACAGCGGTATCGCGTACTGCCGCAACTTGCCCGGGTCCACCGTCACCGAGTACTGGCGCACGAAGCCGCCGACGCTGGCCACTTCGGCCACGCCCGGCGCGTTGGTCAGCTGGTAGCGCACGAACCAGTCCTGCATCGCGCGCAGTTCGTCCAGCGAGCGCTGCTTGCCTTCCAGCACGTACTGGTAGACCCAGCCCACGCCGGTGGCGTCGGGCCCCAGCGTCGGGGTCACGCCTTCGGGCAGTTGCCGGGAGGCGAAGTTGAGGTACTCCAGCACGCGCGAGCGCGCCCAGTAGATGTCGGTGCCGTCCTCGAAGATCACGTAGACGAACGAGGCGCCGAAGAACGAGAAGCCGCGCACCACCTTGGACTGCGGCACCGCGAGCATCGCGGTGGTGAGGGGGTAGGTCACCTGGTCCTCGACCACCTGCGGCGCCTGTCCCGGCACCTCGGTGAACACGATGACCTGCACGTCCGACAGGTCCGGCAGCGCGTCCAGCGGCGTGTTGACCAGTGCGTAGATGCCGCCGGCGGTGACCGCGACACCCATCACCAGCACCAGGAACACGTTGCGCACCGACCATTCGATGAGGCGCGACAGCATGTCAGTGCGCCCCGTGCTGCGAGTGGTCCACGGCACCATCGGCCGGTGGCGCGTCGGCCGGTGGCGCGTCCCGCTGGGCCGGCGGTTCGCGATCGGCCGGTGCCGCGGGCGGCGTGTTTTCGGCCGGCGCCGCCGGTGGTGCGTTTTCGGTGGAGGGGGCAGGCGTTTCCGCACTCCCTGCGTCCAGACCCTCGAGCGCCGACTGCAGGTTGCTCTCGGCGTCGATCAGGAAATTCGCCGACACCACCACGCGTTCGCCTTCGGTCAGGCCATCGAGTACTTCGACGTTGTCGCCGGAGCGTCGCCCGAGCACCACGCTGCGCGGCTCGAACCGGCCCTCGGCGATCTGCACCAGCGCCACCTGGCGCGTGCCGCTGTCGATCACCGCCGAGCGCGGGATCGTCAGTACCGGCGCGGTACTGGCCGCGGTCAGCGCCACGTCGCCGAACAGCCCGGGGCGCAGCACGCCGTCGGG
>DATHRJ010000325.1:0-3171 GCA_035465455.1 Lysobacter sp. | reverse complement strand
TTCCTGATGCACGTGCGCATCGGCTACCCGCATGCCGATGCGGAGGTCGAGATCCTGCGCCTGGCGCGAGAACGCGCCCGCGACGCGTTGAAGCCGGCGGCGGTGATCCAGCAACGGCTGTCGCAGGACGATGTTTTCGCGGCCCGTGCCGCCGTGCTCGACGTGCACGTGGCGCCGGCGGTGGAACGCTATCTGGTGGAACTCGTGCTGGCCTCCCGCGATGCCTCGCGGTACGACAAGTTGCTGGCGCAGAGGATCGCGTGGGGCGCCAGTCCGCGTGGCTCGATCGCGCTGGAGCGCTGCGCGCGTGCGCAAGCGTGGCTGGCCGGGCGTGATTTCGTCACCCCCGACGACGTTCGCGCGATCGCCCCGGAAGTGCTGCGCCACCGGATCCTGCCGAGCTACGAAGCCACCGCCGAGGGCTGGGACGGCGACCGCCTGGTCACCGAGTTGCTGGCCAAGGTGCCGTTGCCGTGAGCCGGCACTCCTTCTCCGCGCTGGAGAAGGTGTCGCGACGGACTGGGCCTTCGCGGGCTTTCGACGTGCGCGTCCCGACTGCTGGCGGCGCGGAGTTGCGGTCCATTGAAATGAGCTGGACAGCACGATGAACGACACCGCCACCACCGCCGAGGGCGTCGCGCCGACGTTGTCGGAACTGGTGGCGCTGCGTGCGCTGGCCAGTGGCCGCCGCAGCGCGAAGCTCGGGCGGTTCGGCGTCAGTGGCCATGCCCTGTCGCCGATGCGAGGGCGCGGAATGGAATACGCCGAGTCGCGCGAGTACGTCGCCGGCGATGATGCGCGGCACATCGACTGGCGTCTGACCGCGCGCAGCGGCCGCGCCCACACCAAGCTGTTCCAGGCCGAACGCGAGCGCCTGACGCTGATCGTGGCCGACACCGCGCCGGCGCTGTACTTCGGCACGAGGGTCCGCTTCAAGTCGGTGCAGGCCGCGCGCGCCGGCGCGATCGCCGCGTGGATCGCGGCGCGCGACGGCGACCGGATCGCCGCGTTGCGCGGCAGCCTGCGCGAAGCGCCGGTGACGCCGGCAGCGGGTGCACGCGGCGCGTTGCGGGTGCTGGACGCGCTGGTGCGCTGGTATGCACGGCCGCCCCAGGAGGATGCCGGGCTGGAGGTCGCACTCGAACACGCCGCGCGCCTGCTGCGCCCCGGCTCGCGCCTGGTGGTGCTGACCGATCCGCAAAGTTTCGCCGCCGTTCCCGAACGCCGCTGGCCGGGCCTGGCCCAGCATCACGAGGTCGTGGTGCTGCTGCTCACCGATCCGCTGGAGCTCGCGCCGCCACTGGCTGCACTGCCGTTCCGCAGCGGTGGCCACCGGGTCGAACTCGATCTGGCCAGTGAGGGTCAACGGCAGCGCTGGCGCGAGGAGTTCGCCGGCCCGCTGGAAGCGGCGCTGCAGCGGCTGCCCGCGCGCGGCGTGCGCGTCCAGGCGTTGTCGACCGATGACCCCAGCGAGTCCTGGCTGCCATTGCTGGGCCGCGCCCGGCCGATGGTGGCGTGATGCAGGCTGCGACCCTGGTGCTGCGCGACATCCACCAGACCGCGGCGCCGCCGTGGTGGCCGCCTGCGCCGGGCTGGTGGTTGCTGGCCGCGGTGCTGTTGCTGGCGATCGTGGGTTGGAGCTGGTACGCGGCGCGCCGGCGCCGGTATTGGCGCTCGGTCGCCGCGGTCTTCGACGACACCCTGCGCGCCGCGCCCGACGCCGCTGCCGAGGTGGCCGCGATGTCGGAGTTGCTGCGGCGCGCGGCGCGCAGGCGCGATCCGTCGGCCGACCGGCTGCAGGGCGAGGCGTGGCTGCAGTTCCTCGACGCGGCGCCGCCGACCGACCCGGCGCACAAGCCTGCGGTGGCCAAACCGGTGTCCACTTCGCACGGGTTCACGCAAGGTCCGGGCCGCTTGTTGCTGGAAGGCGGGTATCGGCGCGAAGTCGATCCGGCACGGGTGGCCGAGCTGAGGCCCCTGGTGCGCGCGCGTTTCCTCGAGTGGATGGTGAAACCGTGATCGCCGGGCTGGCCGACGGCTTCGCCTGGCCATGGCTGCTGCTGGCGCTGCCGCTACCGCTGCTCGCGCGCTGGCTGTTGCCGGCGCGGCGCAACAGCGCGGCCGCGCTGAAGGTGCCTTACGGCACGCGGCTGGACGGGGTCGCGCAAGCGGGATCACGCGGCATGCGCGGCAACGGGCCGCGCCTGCTGGCGTGGCTGGCGTGGGCGATGCTGTGTGTTGCCGCGGCGCGGCCGCAGACCCTGGGCGAGGCGGTACAGCCGCCGCAGGCCGGGCGTGACCTGATGCTCGCGCTCGACCTGTCGGGCAGCATGAGCGAGCCGGACATGCAGCTGGGCGGTCGTCCGGTCGATCGGTTGACCGCGGCCAAGGCCGTGCTGGCCGATTTCCTCGATCGCCGCGCTGGTGACCGCGTCGGACTGGTCGTGTTCGGTCAACGCGCCTACGCCCTGACCCCGCTCACCCATGACCTCGATACCGTGCGCCAGCAACTGGCCGACAGCGTGATCGGCTTGGCCGGACAGGAGACCGCGATCGGCGATGCGATCGGGCTTGCGGTCAAGCGCCTGGCGGCACGGCCCGCTGGCGACACGCGAGGGCCGCGATCGGCGACGGCGCAGGCAACCGGTGCGCAGCAGCATGTGCTGGTGCTGCTCACCGATGGCGTCAACACCGCCGGACTGCTCGACCCGCTCAAGGCCGCCGAGCTCGCCAGCAGCGCCAACGTGCGCGTCCACACGGTGGCATTCGGCGGGGAAGGTTCACTGTCGCTGTTCGGCTTCAAGATGCCAATGGCCGGCGCGGGCGACGAGATCGACGAGGACACGCTGCGCACGATCGCCACGCAGACTGGCGGGCAGTTCTTCCGTGCCCGCGACACCTCGGAACTGGCTGGCATCTACGGCGAGATCGAGCGCCTCGAACCGATCGAGCGGCCCGGCGAGGCGGTGCGTCCGCGCCTGGAGCGCTATGCCTGGCCACTGGCAGCGGCGTTGGTGCTGGCCCTGCTCGCGTTCGTGCTCCCGCGAAGGAGGCTGGCATGAGCCCCCCCAATGCAGTGGACGCCATCAGCGCGATGCACTTTTTGCGACCCGGATGGCTATGGGCGCTGGTAGCGATTCCGCTGCTGGCCTGGTTGTGGCGCCAGCGGCA
>DATHRJ010000324.1:0-2603 GCA_035465455.1 Lysobacter sp. | reverse complement strand
ATGCCAGCAACACCGATCCCCACGCGACCGCGCCGGCGCCCGATAACCACTGGGTCAAGACCGGGCCGCACGTGATGATCGTCGGCGCCGCCCCCGCCTTCTACGCGATGTACCCCCGCGACGCCGATCCCGACACGTCCGTGCCGTACGTGATGTGGGCGGATACGCCGTACGAGCACCTGATGATTCCGGTGGAGTAACAACGCGGCGCGCAGCCCCGGGCGGTGCAATCGCCGCCCGGGGCGGTCTGGAGAAGCGCGGCATGGATGCCGCGGTTGGAACCACCGGTACCGGCATCAACCGCAATGGCAGACACCGCGTGCCGGTGATGCGCGCGCTTCACCGCTCAGGGCAAACCCAGATCGACCGCTTCGACCGCGACCGGCTTGCCTCCGCCAAACTCGTCGATGAGCACCAACCCAACGTCCGGGCAATAGTGCTTGTGCTCGATCGTGCCAGGCGACAGCGGCGACCACTCCTTGGTGACGATGCAGCCGCTGAAGTCGCCCAGGCCGGTCGACACCCGGCGGCCGATGCCGATGATCTTGGCCGCGTCTTCGGCGACGTCCTCGTAGAACTCCTGCCGGTAGAACAGCCCCGGTCCCGGGTTGGCCAGCATGATCAGCCCGGCGATGGCGCCGTCGACACCGGCTTCCCAGGAGCCTTCGGTGGTGCTGCCGATGGGGTTGCCGTCGTCGTCATAGAGGAACTCGGTGGTGTCCTCGCCGAAATACCAGACGTTGCCGGCATCGTCCTGTGCGTACCAGTCGAAGGTGTCCTCGAGCAGGACATCGCGGCCGCCGTCGCAATCCTCGTCGAGCCATTCCGCGTCGGCAACCACCCGCGCGGTGAGGCCGGTGTAATCGCCGCCGAAATCGTCCTTGACCTGGTCGGTCACGACGACGTCATTGACGATGCACTCGTCGTCGGACACCTCGAAATACACCACCCGTCGCCCCGGGACCAGCGGCCAGAACCGGTTGTCGATCGTCAGCGGCGCGCTGAAGTCGTCGAGGTCGAATGCCAGTTCGACCAGCCCGCCTGCGCGCGCATGGCCCAGCGCGATGGCGCAGCCCAGCCCGGCCGCGAGCAGGATCCCTTTCCCGAATCGGTCCATGGTGAAACTCCTGTTGGCACCCAGCGTGGCGGAACCTGATTGATAGGTTGCGGCCGGCTAACGGAAAGCGAAGGTGTTGTGAATGCAAGGCGGTCGGTGGCTGCGTCCATGAACCCGCGCCCGCGCCGGCAACCGTTTCGGATTCTTTACGCCGTCGGGATCATCCTGCGAGCGACCGCCTTGCCAGGCGGCCGGGTTTCCACGGTGAGGAGGACATCGCCATGCTGGGCGACATCGACGCAATCGCGAACGTCGCGGTCAGGGATATGGACGTTGCGCGCAGGTTCTACGAGGGCAAGCTCGGCCTGACGCCGGCCGACGCGCAGTGCGAGGGCGTGATCGGCTATCGCAGCGGCAACACGAAGCTGTACGTGTACCGCTCCGATTTCGCCGGTACCAACCAGGCGACGGCGGTGACCTGGGAGGTCGGCGACCGGATCGACGAACTCGTGCGCGCGCTCGCCGCCCACGGCGTCGTGTTCGAGCACTACGAGATGCCCGACATGACCCTGGAAGGCGACGTCCACGTGGCCGGCAAGATGCGGGTCGCCTGGTTCCGGGACCCGGACGGCAACATCCTCAGCCTCGCCAACGGCTAGCCTGCCCGCCCGGCCGACGCAGCGGATGACGCGATTGCCACCGCCCATCGGCGCGCGGCGGCGCGCGCCTCGCCATCAGCGTGCTCATACGCGGATCACGCCGCACCTTCTACGGTGACGGACCGTTACCGACATCGAGCCCCCATGAGCGATCACGCCACACCGTTGAGTCCGGCCTTCATTGCCGCGCAGGCCGCGCGGCTCGAGCGCATGCGCGAGGAACTGACCGCGACCGGGCGTGCCGCCATCCACGAGGAGGCCGAGTTGCAGCTCGATTCGCTGCACGAGCCGCAGGGCTCCGGCGACGATGCGCAGAAGACCACGATGCAGGACAACGACGCGGCGCTGTTCGTCCGCAACCGGCAGCGGCTGGTCGCGATCGATCGGGCATTGCAGAAGGTCCAGGAGGGCACCTACGGCGTCTCCGACGAAAGCGGCGAGCCGATCCTGAAGGCCCGGCTCGAGGCGATCCCCGAAAGTCTCTACACCGTGGACGAGGAATCGGCCCGCGAACGGCAGGCTGCGAGCTAGCGTCACCAGCGCGCACCGCACCGCCGCCACGGCGAGGTGCGTGCGGTTTCCAGGTGTCGTCCCGGCCCTCGTGCACAAGCCGAGGGGGCAAGCGCCTCGATGGGGCGGTCGCTGTGTGCCGCGTGCACCGCACGCGCCGCAGCGAATCCAATCCGGGGGCGCCTGCGTACCTGTCTGCGTACCCCACGCACCCGTGGAACGCCGACAGCGTCGGCGCCGCCGTCCCAGGACCCGACCCGATGCCAACGCCCCCAGCGATCCGTACGACCCTCGCCACGTCCGTGCTCGCGCTCGGCAACGTGCTTACCGGCGGCTGTGAAAGCGCGCGGTTCAAGTTCGCCAACCGCGGTCTCGAC
>DATHRJ010000323.1:0-9512 GCA_035465455.1 Lysobacter sp. | reverse complement strand
GTGCGCGACGCCTTCGGCCAGCGCCGCAAGACCCTGCGCAACGCGCTGTCGAAAATCTGCGATGCCACCGCGCTCGAGGCGGCGGGTGTGCGGCCCGATGCGCGTGCCGAGCAGTTGCCGGTTGCCGACTTCATCCGCCTGGCGAACTCGCTGCGCGATTGAGCGCCCGTTCGTCACCGCGCATTGCTTACACTGTCGGCATGGAACGCCCTATTGAACACGCCATCGACATCGAGGTGGCCACCCGCTATCTCGACGACGAATCCGAGCCCGACAAGGGCCGTTACGTCTTCGCCTATACGATCCACATCCGCAACAACGGACGGGCAGCGGCGCGCCTCGTCTCGCGGCGCTGGCTCATCAGCGACGCCAACGGCAAGGTGCAGCAGGTGGAAGGCGACGGCGTGGTTGGCGAGCAACCGTGGTTGCGACCGGGTGACGGCTTCGAATACACCTCCGGCGCGGTGCTCGAGACCAGCGTCGGCACGATGCAGGGCAGCTACACGATGGTCGCTGACGACGGCACCAGTTTCGACGCGCCGATTCCGGCATTCACTCTTGCCGTCCCGCGCACGCTGCACTGAGGCCGGATCGATGCGGATGTCGACATGAGTGTCTGGGCGATCGGCGACCTGCAGGGCTGCTATGACACGACCCAGCGAATGCTGGAGCGCATCGGCTTCGACCCGGCGCGCGATCGCCTGTGGTTCTGCGGCGACCTGGTCAACCGCGGCGGGCAATCGCTGGAGACCCTGCGCCTGGTGCACTCGCTGCGCGACTGCAGCACCGTGGTGCTGGGCAACCACGACCTGTCGCTGCTGGCGGTAGGCGCGCGCCGCGAGGAAGAGCAACGCAAGGTCAACCCGGACCTGCAGCGCGTGGTGTTCGCCGAGGACGCCACGGAATTGCTGGAGTGGTTGCGCATGCAGAAGCTGGTGCATGTCGATCGAGAACTGGGCTGGATGATGGTGCACGCCGGGCTCGCGCCGCAGTGGACCACGCAGATGGCCGAGCGCCACGCACGCGAGGTCGAGCAGCGCCTGCAGAGCGACGACTACCGGCGCCTGCTCAAGAACATGTACGGCGACGGCCCGGCATGGCATCCGAAACTCGCGGGACTGGACCGGCATCGGGCGATCATCAACATCGTCACGCGGCTGCGTTACTGCTCGCCGCGCGGCCGCATCGCCTACGAAGAGAAGGGCAGCCCCGGCACCCAGCCGGCCGGCCTGTATCCCTGGTATGAAGTCCCGGGCCGGGCCGAGCGCGACCTCAGGATCGTCTGCGGCCACTGGTCGACCCTGGGGCTTTTCATCGGACACGGCGTGCACGCGATCGACACCGGCGCGGTGTGGGGCGGCAAATTGACCGCGCTGCAACTGGACACCGATGAACTGCGCGTGGTGCAGGTGCCGGGGCGCGACGTCCCCGCCACCGCGGCCAGGCCGAGGGCGCCACGTCACCCGCCGCCGCAGAATCGCCCCGCCCCGCCCAGGAACCGCAACGAGCGGGCGCAGGGCCGCGCGCCTGCAAAGCCGGACTCATCCGCACCGCAACCTGCAAGACCCGCCCGCTCGGAGTCGTTGCCATCGGTTCGGAATCACGGGCTCAAGTAGGTCCGGGCGAAGCCGAGATACCTCAGCGGCAATTCGGCTTAATCGCGTTGGTCCGGCACACGGCCCACGGGGCCTGAACGGCGGTACTCGACGAACTCGAACGCGTGCGCGTGCTTCGAGTCCGGGGCATGCGGGCTTCGATCCACCACCGTCCACTGGTCCGGGTCGAACGCGGGAAAGAATGCGTCGGCGCCCGCGACCCGGGTGTCCACGTGGGTCAGGAACATGCGCGTGGCCAGCGGCAGGCACAACGCATAGACCTCACCGCCCCCGATCACGCACAGCGTGTCCGCGCCGTCCGCGCATGCCAATTGCTGCGCGGCATCCACCGACGTCACTGCCTGCATGCCGGCGAACGGCACCTGTCCCGAGCGCGTCAGTACGAGATTACGACGCCCCGGCAATGCGCGCCCGAGCGCCTGCGCGGTCTTGCGTCCCATCAGCAGCGGCTTGCCCAGGGTCAACGCCTTGAAGTGCTTGAGGTCGTCGGGAAGCTGCCACGGCAGTGCGTTGTCGCGGCCGATCGCGCGGTTTCGGTCGAGCGCGGCGATCAGCACCAGTTCGACCGCGCTCAAACCGCCACCGGTGCCTTGATCGCGGGCAGCGGGTCATAGCCTTCGATCGCGATGTCCTCGAAGCGGAACCCGAAGATGTCCTCGACCGCCGGATTGAGCTTCAGCCTCGGCAGCGCACGCGGAGCGCGCGACAACTGCTCGCGCGCCTGCTCGAAATGGTTCGAGTACAGGTGCGCGTCACCCAGCGTGTGCACGAAGTCACCCACCTGCAGGCCGCACACCTGCGCGACCATGTGGGTCAGCAGTGCGTAGCTGGCGATGTTGAACGGCACGCCAAGGAAGATGTCGCCGCTGCGCTGGTACAGCTGGCAGCTGAGCTTGCCGTCGGCGACGTAGAACTGGAACAGCGTGTGGCACGGCAGCAGGGCCATCTTCGGCAGCTCGGCCACGTTCCACGCGCTGACGATCAGCCGCCGCGAATCGGGATTGCGCTTGATCTCGTCGACCACCCAGCGGATCTGGTCGATCTCCACGCCATCGGCGCCGGCCCAACGCCGCCACTGCTGGCCGTATACCGGCCCGAGGTCACCGTTCTGGTCGGCCCACTCGTCCCAGATACCGACCTTGTGCTCCTTGAGATAGCCGATGTTGGTGTCGCCCTTCAGGAACCACAGCAGTTCGTGCACGATCGAACGAAGATGCACCTTCTTGGTGGTGACCAGCGGGAACCCTTCGGATAGATCGAAGCGCATCTGCCAGCCGAACACGCTGCGCGTGCCGGTGCCGGTGCGGTCGGCTTTTTCGGTGCCGTGGTCGAGGACGTGGCGCAGCAGTTCCAGGTATTGGCGCATCGGGATCAGTCCGCGGTCGACAGGGCTGGCTGCGGCTCCAGCGTGGGCGACCGTCGCGCCAGCCATAGCCAGAACAGCCCGAGCGCGATCAGCGGCAGGCTCAGCAACTGGCCCATCGTCAACCAGCCAAACGCGAGGTAGCCGATCTGCGCATCGGGCATGCGCACGAACTCCACCGCGAAGCGGAACACGCCGTACAGCAGCGCGAACATCCCGGAGACGGCATAGCGCGGACGCGGCCGGCTGGAGAACCACCACAGCGCCACGAACATCACCAGCCCCTCGAGCACCGCCTGGTACAACTGCGACGGGTGCCGGGCGAAGCGGTCGAGCGCGCCGCTGGCGAATTGCGCCTGCACCTGCTCGAAGGTCCAGCCGTTGAACTCCGGCGCGCGCGGAAACACCACACCCCAACCGCCGCCGGTGAACTTGCCCCACAGCTCGCCACCGATGTAATTGCCCAGCCGGCCAAAGCCGAGCCCCGGCGGCACCAGCGGCGCGATGAAGTCCATGACATCGAACAGATGCAGGCGGTGCCTGCGCGCCCACCACAGCGCCGCCGCGACCACGCCCAGCAGGCCGCCGTGGAAGCTCATGCCGCCGTCCCATATGCGCAGCAGCATCAGCGGGTCGTCCAGCAGTTCGCCGAACGCATAGAACAGCACGTAGCCGATGCGGCCGCCCAGCACCACGCCGAGCATGCCGTAGAACAGCAGGTCGCCGAAGGCCTGCTGGTCGACCCCCGGGAGGCGGCCTGCGCGGATGCGCCGGTTGCCCAGCCACCAGCACACGCCGAATGCCAGCAGGTACATGATTCCGTACCAGTGCACCTGCGGATGGACCTCGCCCAGCAGCGGCAGCTGCCAGGTGCCGAGGTCCAGGGCAATCGGGTCGACCTGATGCAGGATGGTCATGCGCGCTGCGTTCCCGCCAGAAACAAGATGCCGCTATTGTGCCCGACGCGCCCTGACCGCGGTCGCCGGGCCTGGTCGTGCAGCCGGATCAGTCGGGTATCAGCCGGCGCATCGCATTGCGCCGCGCCGACAGGTTGAGGATCTCGACCACTGCGGCAAAAGCCATCGCGCCGTAGATGTAGCCCTTGGGGATGTGCATCTCGAAACCTTCCAGCACCAGGTACACGCCGATCAGCACGATGAAGGCAAGTGCCAGCATCTTGACCGTCGGGTTGCGATCGATGAACTGGCCCAGCGGACGCGCCGCCAGCAGCATCACCGCTACCGCGAGCAGGATCGCGAACACCATCACCCAGGTCTGGTTGGCCATGCCGACCGCGGCGATCACCGAGTCGAGCGAGAACACGATGTCGATCACCGCGATCTGCGCGATCACCATCCCGAACGATGCCGCCGGCTTGGTGTGGATGTCGTCGGACACTTCCTCCCCGACGATCGCGTCGCGGATTTCCATGGTGCCCTTGACCAGCAGGAAGGCGCCGCCGATCACCAGCACCAGGTCGCGCACCGAAATGCCCTGGCCGAACAGCTGGAACAGGTCCTGGGTCAGTCCGGCCAGCCACGCCAGCGTCAACAGCAGCGCGATCCGGGTGATCGCCGCGACCGCGATCCCGAACTTGCGCGCCACCTCGCGTCGATGCGGCGGCAGCTTGCTGACCGCAATCGAGATGAACACCAGGTTGTCGATGCCCAGCACGATCTCGATCGCGCTCAGGGTGACCAGGGTGATCCAGACGTCCGGATCCATCAGCATTTCAATCACGTGCGGTTTTCAACCTTCGAAAGTCGGAACGGAACCCGCGACCAGCGCGCGTCAGAGATATCTGGGCGCCACGATCGCGCCCCAGGTGAGCAACACGTTCAGCATCAGCACGAACACCGCCGCAGAGCCCATGTCCTTGGCGCGTCCGGCGATCGGGTGGAACTCGGCGCCGTAGCGCTCGATCACCGCCTCGATCGCCGAGTTCAGCAGCTCGACGCCCAGCACCAGCAGCATCGAGCCGACCAGCAGCACGCGCTCGACCGGAGTGTCGCCGAGCCACCAGCCCAGCGGCGCGAGGACCACGAACAGGCAGACCTCCAGCCGGAACGACGACTCGTGCAGCCAGGCCGCCTGCAGCCCCTGCATCGACCAGCGCGCGGCTTTGAAGATGCGCGCAGGACTGCGCGGCAGGTGGCCGAGGCTGTCGGACATCTTCAGGCCGCTCGCGCGGGCGCCGATGCCGCCGGCACGAAGCTCACGTCGAGCTCGCGCACGGCCTTGACGTCATCGAGGCGGCGCACCGGCATCGTGTACGGGGCGCCCTTCATGCGCTCGGGGTTGTCGCGCGATTCGGCCAGCAGTTGCGCCATGACGTCGATGAACTCGTCCAGCGTCTCCTTGCTCTCGGTCTCGGTCGGCTCGATCAGCATGCACTCGGGCACCAGCAGCGGAAAGTAATTGGTCGGTGCGTGGATGTCGTGGTCCAGCAGCGCCTTGCTGAAGTCCAGCGCGGTGATGCCGGTGGCCTTCTTCTGCGGCTGCACGGTGACGATGAACTCGTGCGACGCGCGACGCTCCGGATAGGCCAGGGTAAAGCCGGCCTTGGCCAGCTGGCTGGCGAGGTAGTTGGCGTTGAGCGTCGCGTATTCGGCGACGCGGGTCATGCCGGCACGCCCGAGCAGGCGCGCGTAGATGTAGGCGCGCAGCAGCACGCCGGCGTTGCCGGCGAACGCCGACAGGCGCCCGATCGACAACGGCCGGTCCTTCTTGCGCACGAAACCGAACTGGCCGTCCTCGCGCTTCTCGATCATCGGGATCGGCAGGAAATCGCGCAGGCGCTCCGATACCCCGACCGCACCGGCGCCCGGGCCGCCGCCGCCGTGCGGCGTGGAGAAGGTCTTGTGCAGGTTCATGTGGATCGCGTCGAAACCCATGTCGCCCGGACGCACCTTGCCGAGGATCGCATTGAGGTTGGCGCCGTCGTAGTACAGCAGCCCGCCGGCCTCGTGCACCAGCTTGGCGATCTCCTGGATCCGCCGCTCGAACACGCCGATGGTCGAGGGATTGGTCAGCATGATGCCGGCGGTCTTGGGTCCCAGCACCTGCTTCAGCGCCTCGACGTCGATGTCGCCGTCGTCCTTGGTCGGGATCTCGCGGACCACGCAGCCGCACATCACCGCGGTGGCCGGATTGGTGCCGTGCGCGGCATCGGGCACGATGATCTCGTTGCGCTCCAGGTCGCCGCGGTGCTTGTGGTAGGCCATGATCATCGCCACGCCGGCGAATTCGCCCTGGGCGCCGGCCATCGGCGACAACGACACCCCGCCCTTCATGCCGGTCACGTCTGCGAGCATTTCCTGCAGCTCGTGCATGCACGCCAGGAAGCCCTGCGACAGCGATTCGGGCGCATACGGATGGCGGCCGGCGAAGCCCTCCAGCAACGCCAGCGAATGGCAGGCGCGCGGGTTGTACTTCATCGTGCAACTGCCAAGCGGATAGAAGTTGGTGTCGATCGAGAAGTTCTTGCGCGACAGCTTGGTGTAGTGGCGCACCACCTGCAGCTCCGACACCTCGGGCAGGCCCACCGGGGTGTCGCGCAGCAGCGCGGCGGGGATGTCCGACGGTGTCGCCATGGCGGCGGGGTGCTGGGCGACGGCGCTGCGACCGGAACGGGACTGCTCGAAGATCAACATGGGCAAGAAATCTCTGGAGGTCGCGCCGGGCGGACCGGACGGGTGCGAACGACTGCCGCAACGGCCGTCAATTTTGCCACAAGCCGCCATTACAGCGCTGACCGGGCCTTTCGCGTGGGTTTAGCGCGCCTGGCCCTAGCCTGCGACCGGCTCCCGGCTGAACCGCCCGGGAGGCTTAGCGCCCAAACCGCCGCCCTCCCCCGATGCAAAGCAAGCAGGAGCCCCGCCATGCCGATCCCCGAGGGTTACCACAGCGTCACCCCCTACCTCACCGTCGACGACGCCGCTGCCGCTATCGAGTTCTACCGCAAAGCCTTCGGGGCGCAGGAGCTGCTTCGGCTGCCGATGTCCGATGGCAACGGCGGTGAGAAACTCGGCCATGCCGAGGTGAAGATCGGCGATTCGCCCCTGATGCTGTCGGACGAATGGCCCGGCATGGGTGTGCTGGGGCCGAAAGCGCGTGGCGGTGCGAGTGCCAGTTTCCTGATCTACGTGCCCGACGTGGACCACGCCTTCCAGTGCGCGATCGATGCCGGCGCCAGCGCCGAACAGCAGCCCACCGACCAGTTCTGGGGCGACCGCATGGGAACGGTTACCGACCCGTTCGGGCACAAGTGGATGCTGGCGACGCACGTCCAGGACGTGCCGCCGGACGAGCTGCCGGCACGCATGGCGGCCTGGGCACGGCAGCAGGACTGAAGCCTGCTTCGGCGCCAGGGGCCCAGATCAGTCGGCCTCGGCCTCGACCTCATGGATCGCGGTGCCGCGGCTGCCATCGGGCTTGATCCAGCCGCGGAACATGCTGCCGCTGTTGAACGGCATCGCAATGTTGCCGTCGCGATCCAGCGCGATCGCGCCGCCGTCGCCGCCCGCGGCAGGAATGATCTTGTTGATGACCTCGTCGGCGGCGACCGCGAGCGGGTCGCCGCGATACGCGACGCGTGCGCAGATGTCGTGGGCGGCCGCGTTGCGGATGTAGAACTCACCCCAGCCGGTGCCGGAAACGCCGCAACGTTCGTCGGCCCAGGTGCCGGCGCCGATCAGCGGTGCGTCGCCGACGCGGCCCCACTTCTTGTTGGTCATGCCGCCGGTGCTGGTGGCTGCGGCGATATGGCCGTGGCGGTCGAGCGCAACCGCGCCGACGGTGCCGAAGTACATGGCCGCTTCCTGCGCGTGCGTCATCGACTGCAGGTTCTTCTCCGCCTCGGCGCGCTGGGCTTTCTCAAGTGCACGGCGGCGATGTTCGGTGGTGAACCAGTCGTTGGCGACGCGCTCGATCTCCGGACGCGAATCGGCGAATGCCTCCGCCCCGGCGCCGGCGAGCATCACATGCGGGCTTTGCTCCATCACCGTGCGCGCCAGCTTGACCGGGTTGCGCACCGTGGTCACGCCGGCCACGGCGCCGGCGCGCCGGGTGTGGCCTTCCATGATCGCCGCATCCAGTTCGTGGCCGCCCTGCGCGTTGAGCACGGCGCCCTTGCCTGCGTTGAAGCGCGGTGACTCCTCCAGCACGACTACCGCGGCGGACACCGCGTCCAGCGCGCTGCCACCGCTGCCGAGGACCGCATTGCCGGCGTCGAGCGCGCGGTTGAGCTGGGCGTGGAAATCGCGCACGTCGGCCGCACTCAGGGAATCTTTCGGGACGAAGCCTGCGCCGCCGTGGATGACCAGGGCGGTCGGGGGCTGGGCAGCGACAGGAATGGCCATGAGCATCAGGGTCAGCAGGGCGAGTGGGCGCATACGGGTTCCACACGGGGCGGTGGAGACAGCTTACCGACTCGCGCAGCCGCGGCGCCATCGGTAACCGCTCTGGCGCCGCGCGGAGGCATCACCGAAGCAGCAATGCTGCAAAGCTGCAGGATTGGGGCGGCCCGCCGTTCCGGCATCCGGGCCGGGCATTCACCGCGATCGACCAGCCGCGGTTCAAGGGGCAAGTTCAGGCGACGAAGTGGATCACCGCAGTGGTGCCCTCGGCCGGCGCACTGGTCAATGTCACCGGCCAGCCGAAGCGGTCGCCCAGGCGCCGCACGATCGACAGTCCCATCCCCTTGCCTTCCTCACGCGACAGGTCGGCGCGGTAGAACGGCTCGAAGGCCTTGGCCAGCGCCTCGGCCGACATCCCGATGCCGGTATCGCGCACCAGCACCCGGTCATGGGTGACGCACACTTCAATCCGCCCCTGCTCGGTGAAGCTCACCGCGTTCACCAGCAGGTTGCGCAACATCACGCTGAGCACGTGCGGCGGTGCGAACAGCCGCGGCGCACCTTCCTCGCGCACCGCGATGGTGAGCGGCTTGTCCTGCAGCAGTGGCCTGACCCGCTCCACTTCCTCACGGACGATGTCGAGCACGTCGAACTGCGCGCTCTGCGGCGCGATGTCCGCCTCGCGCGCCAGGATCAGGAACGCGTCGATCACCGCCTCCATGTCGCGACTGGCGCGCTGGACCCGTCCCAGCGAACGTAGCGACCGCGCGCTGATCCCGGGGTCCTCGATCATCAGGTCGGTGGCCATGCGGATCACCGTCAGCGGCGTACGCAGTTCATGGCTGGCGTCGCGGGTGAAGTCGCGCTCGCGCGCGACGAAGTCGCCGATGCGACCAGCCAGACCGACCAGCGCATTCGACAATTGCCGGACT
This sequence comes from Lysobacter sp., assembly GCA_035465455.1. GTDB lineage: Bacteria > Pseudomonadota > Gammaproteobacteria > Xanthomonadales > Xanthomonadaceae > Lysobacter_K. The sequence continues at coordinate 244 of DATHRJ010000323.1, read as the reverse complement.
TCGTGCCCCGCATCGCGCGGCAGGTTCTGCGGCTCGATCAGGCCGGCGTCGGGATCGCGTGGATCCCAGTGCGAGACCACATCCGCCAGCCAGCTCACCGGGGCCACCAGGCGCTGGGAGATCCGGTACGTGAGCCACGAAACCAGGAACGTGGTCCCCAGCGACAACAGCAGCGCCGCCAGTCCGGTGAGGGCGATGGCGCGGTCGATCGAGCCGGTGTCCCAGGTCAGGTAGAACGTCCCCT
>DATHRJ010000322.1:0-1596 GCA_035465455.1 Lysobacter sp. | reverse complement strand
CGACCTTGGCGCCGTCTCACAGATGCCGATCACGCTTGGCGGCAACGCGCGCTACAACGTCGCCAATGCCGCCGCCGCCGCGCTCGCCGCGGCCGGCATGGGCATCGGCGCCGCGGCCATCGCCGCCGTCCTGGCCCGGTTCGGCGCGCAGCCCGGCGACAATCCGGGACGGCTGCAGCGCTGGCGGTTCGGTGACATGCAGGTCGTGCTCGACTACGCGCACAATCCGGACGGACTGCGCGCGCTGCTGCAGGTGGCGACCGCCGACCTTGGCGACGGGCGGCTGGGGCTGGTGCTCGGCCAGGCCGGCAACCGCGAGGAGCGCGACGTGCGCTCGCTGGCGGCGGTTGCCGCCGGGTTCGTCCCGCAGCGGGTGTGGCTGAAGGACATCGGCGGCGACTACATGCGCGGTCGCGCAGCAGGGGAGATCGCCGCCATCCTGCATGACGAGTTGCTGCGGCAGGGCTTGCCGACGGCATCGCTGGTGATGTGCCTGGAAGAGACGCGGGCCGCGCGCGAGGCGCTGGCGTGGGCGCGCGCGGGCGACGTGCTGGTGCTGCCGATCCACGAACCGCTGGCGCGCGACGAGGTGGTGGCGCTGCTGGACCGCTTGCAGGCGCAAGGCTGGCGTGCCGGTGAGGCCGTGCCGGAGCCATGGGTCTGCGGCCGCGGTGCAGCCAGCGGCTAGAATGGCCGTCCCCGCTGCGCATGCGACCGAACCGATGAGCGAAAGCGGATTTGCCCGCCTGCCCGAGCCGCCGTACCACGTCGTCATCTTCAGTTCGCGGCGCAGCGCAGGCGACGACGCCGAATACGCGGCCACGGCGCAGCGGATGTTCGAACTGGCGGCGCGGCAGCCGGGCTTCCTCGGGCTGGAGTCCGCACGCGACGGCGCCGGCTTCGGCATCACCGTCAGCTATTGGCGCGACCAAGCCGCGATCCTGGCGTGGCGCGATCAGCCCGACCATGCGGCAACCCGGGCACACGGCCGCGCCCACTGGTACGACCATTACGAAGTGCGCATCGCCAGGGTCGAGCGCGCCTACCGGAGCACACCTGCGGCATGAGCGACATCCTCAACACGATCCTCGCGCGCAAGGGCGAGGAAATTGCACAGCGCAGCCGGGTGCGTTCGCTGGCCGACCTGCGTGCTCGCGCCGGCAGCCAGCCGCCGCCGCGCGGCTTCGTGGCGGCGCTGAAGCGCAAGCGCGCCGCGGGCGAGGCGGCGGTGATCGCCGAGGTGAAGAAGGCCAGTCCGTCCAAAGGACTGATCCGCGCCGATTTCGATCCGGCCGCGATTGCCCGCAGCTACCAGGATGGCGGTGCGGCGTGCCTGTCGGTGCTCACCGATGTCGATTTCTTCCAGGGCAGCAACCTGTATCTCGGCGTCGCGCGCGCCGCATGCGCGCTGCCGGTGTTGCGCAAGGACTTCACGATCGATCCCTACCAGGTGTACGAGGCGCGCATGATCGGTGCCGATGCGATCCTGCTGATCGTCGCCGCGCTCGAGGACGGGCCGATGATCGAGATGGCCGGGATCGCCATGGAGCTCGGCATGGACGTGCTGGTGGAAGTCCACGACATCGACGAGCTCGA
>DATHRJ010000321.1:0-6019 GCA_035465455.1 Lysobacter sp. | reverse complement strand
ATGGACTCCTCGAACCCGGCGGCAACCGGCGCGATCGTTTCGCACCAGACTCCACAGGGAGCGATCCTGCTGGGCAAGGCCATCACCACCGCGGAGGCCCTGCCCGCAACGCAAGGCCACGTGTACCTGCACGCCCGCCTGGGCAACCGCCACGGCCTGGTGGCGGGTGCCACCGGTACCGGCAAGACCGTCACGCTGATGACGCTGGCTGAAGGCTTCTCGCGGATCGGCGTGCCGGTGTTCCTCGCCGACGTGAAGGGCGATGTCGCCGGGCTGGCCGTACCCGGCGCGCCCAGCGCCAAGCTGCAGGCCCGGCTGGACGAGATCGGCATGCCCGACCACGTCTTCGAAGGCAACCCGACCGTGTTCTGGGACCTGTTCGGCAAGCTGGGCCACCCGGTGCGCACCACCGTCAGCGAGATCGGCCCGACCCTGCTGTCGCGGATGCTGCAACTCAACGACACCCAGTCCGGGGTGCTCGACATCGTGTTCAAGCTCGCCGACGACCGCGGCCTGCTGCTGCTGGACCTCAAGGACCTGCGCGCGCTGCTGGGCGTGGTCGCCGACGAGCGCAAGGCGATCACCACGTCCTACGGCCTGGTCAGCACGCCCTCGATCGGCGCGATACAACGCGCACTGTTGCGGCTGGAAGCCGAAGGCGGCGAAGTGTTCTTCGGCGAGCCGGCGCTGGAACTGGCCGACCTGATGCGCACCACCACCGACGGCCGCGGCGTGATCAACATCCTCGCCGCCGACCGGCTGGTGCTGCAGCCGCGCCTGTATTCCAGCTTCCTGCTGTGGCTGCTGTCGGAGCTGTTCGAGAACCTGCCGGAGGTCGGCGATCTCGACAAGCCGAAACTGGTGTTCGTGTTCGACGAAGCGCATCTGCTGTTCCAGGATGCGCCGCCGGCGCTGCAGCAGCGCGTCGAGCAGGTGGTACGGATCATCCGTTCCAAGGGCGTGGGCGTGTACTTCTGCTCGCAGTTTCCCGACGACGTGCCCGACAACATCCTCGGCCAGCTCGGCAATCGCGTGCAGCACGCCCTGCGGGCGTTCACCCCGCGCGACCAGAAGGCGGTACGCACGGCGGCCGAGACCTTCGTCGCCAATCCACAGTTGGACGTGGCCGAGGCCATCTCCCGGCTCGGCACCGGCGAGGCACTGGTCTCGACCCTGCAGGACAAAGGCATCCCGATGCCAGTCGAGCGCACGCTGATCGCGCCACCACGCTGCCGCATGGGCGCGATCACCGACGCCGAACGTGCCCACGTCCGCGCCGGCAGCCCGGTCGGCGCCAAGTACGACACCACGGTCGATCGCGACTCGGCGACCGAGATGCTCGCGCGCAAGGTCGCCGCGGTGGCCACGCAGACCGCGGCGCCGCCTGCGCGCAATGGCGAGAACGCCAATGGTGGCCTTGGCCAGTCGGTCAAGGATGCGGTATTCGGCACCAGCCGTCGCCAGGGCATGATCGAAACCATGGCCAAGCAGACCGCGCGCACGGTCGGCAACCAGATCGGCCGACAGATCCTGCGCGGCGTTCTCGGCGGCATCTTCGGCGGCAAGCGCTGATCCCGCCGGCGCGTCCCCACACCAGAAGGAATCACTCCATGAAGTCCACCAGCACCGCCCTCGCCTGCCTTGTCCTCATCATGCTGGCCGGCTGCCAGCCCGAGGCCGCGGAGCCGGTCGCCGCGATCGACAGTCCGGCCGTTGCACCAGTAACCCAGGTGGCGGTCGCCAACGCGGTGCCTTCAGACCGCGTATCGACCTTTGACCAGCGGGGCTTTGCGGGCACCTTCAGCGGCACTGTGGGCGACGCGGACACCACGCTGGCACTGGCGCCCGACGGCACCGCCGTGTTGACCGAATCCCGCGCCGGTGCCGGGGGCGCCACGATCAGCGGCACCTGGACCACCGAGGCCAAGGACCAGCACCTGCGCCTGGACCCGGACAGCAAGGGCGAGCCGGATCGTCTGTTCGCCATCGCCGCCAACGACCGCATCAGCGCGCTCGGCAGCGACGGCGAGCCGGTGCCGGGTGGCGACCTGGCGCGGCAGTAAAGGCAAGCGACGCAATGGGCCGCTGGCGTCCGCCTGCGCCGTCTTCGACCGCGATCATCACCCGCGCCGGCTATGAGCGCCTGCGCGCGGAACTGGACGACCTGTGGCGCGTGCGGCGCCCGGAAGTGGTCAAGGCGCTCGCGGCCGCGGCAGCCGAAGGCGACCGCAGCGAAAACGCCGAGTACACCTACCGCAAGAAGCAACTGGGCGAGATCGATCGCCGCGTGCGCTACCTCAGCAAGCGGCTGCCGTCGCTGAAGGTGGTCGACACCACGCCCAGCGACCCTCAGCGCGTGTTCTTCGGCGCGCAGGTGGAGGTCGAGGATGTCGACGGCGGGGACGGCCGGCGCTACCGCATCGTCGGCCCCGACGAGACCGACGCCAGGCAAGGCTGGATCAGCATCGACTCGCCACTGGCACGCGCCATGCTGGCAAAACGCAGCGACGATGAGTTCGAGGCGGTGCTGCCGGCAGGTCCGCAGCGGTTCGTGATCATCGCCGTGGATTACGACGAGTGACAGTCAGCCGGCGACCGACAGGTCAGCAGGGCTCGCAGCCGGCTTCTGCCCGTCGCTCGCAACCTACTGGAACGACACCTCGCCATAGAGGTCGTGCTCGTCGCTGCCCATGATCTCCACGTCGACGAACTCGCCGGGCTGAAGCCCCGCGTCGAACCCGTTCTGGATCTGGACCACGCCGTCGATTTCCGGCGCATCCGCCATCGAGCGCGCAATCGCCAGCTCGCCATCGATCATGTCGACCAGGCAGCGCTGAACCGTGCCGACCTTGGCCTCCAGCTTGGCCGTGGAGATCTCCGCCTGGCGCTCCATGAAGCGCGCAAGGCGCTCCTGCTTCACATCCTCCGGCACCGGGTCCGGCAGTTCGTTGGCCCTTGCGCCATCGACTGGCGAATAGGCGAACGCGCCGACGCGATCGAGCTGGGCCTCGTCGAGGAAATCGAGCAGCTGCTCGAACTCCTGCTCGGTCTCGCCCGGGAAGCCGACGATGAAGGTGCTGCGGATCGTGATGTCCGGGGCGATGTCGCGCCAGCGCTGGATGCGCTCGAGCGTCTTGTCGACCGCGCCGGGCCGCTTCATCAGCTTGAGCACGCGCGGGCTGGCATGCTGGAACGGGATGTCGAGGTAGGGCAGCAGTCGCGGCATGCCGCTGGCGCCGGTTTCGGCCATCAGCGGGATGATGTCGTCGACGTGCGGGTACGGGTAGACGTAATGCAGCCGGGTCCAGATACCGAGCTCCGACAGCCCTTCGCACAGCGCCTTCATGCGGGTCTGGTAGGTCTGGCCGCGCCACTCGCGCGGCGCGTACTTGACGTCGACCCCATAGGCGGACGTGTCCTGCGAGATCACCAGCAACTCGCGCACACCGCCCATCGCCAGTTTCTCGGCCTCGCGCAGCACCTCGTCGATCGGCCGGCTGACCAGGTCACCGCGCATCGAGGGGATGATGCAGAAGCTGCAGCGGTGGTTGCAGCCTTCGGAAATCTTCAGGTACGCGTAGTGCTTCGGGGTCAGCTTGATGCCGATGCCCAGGTCATCGCCGGCGACGCGCCGCGGCACCAGGTCGGTGAACGGGTCGTGCTTCAACGGCAGCGCCGCATGCACCGCGCTCATCACGCTGCGGTAATCCTGCGGGCCGCTGATCGACAGCACACCGGGGTGGGCCTGGCGGATCACTTCCTCGCGCTTGCCCAGGCAGCCGGTCACGATGACCTTGCCATTCTCGGCCATCGCCTCCCCGATCGTGTCCAGCGACTCGGTCACCGCCGAATCGATGAACCCGCAGGTGTTGACCACCACCACGTCGGCGGCGTCGTAGCTGGGCACGAGTTCGTAGCCCTCGACCCGCAACTGGGTGAGGATGCGCTCGGAATCGACCAGCGCCTTGGGGCAGCCGAGGCTGACGAAACCGATCTTGCCGCTGGACGGCGGGGCATTGAGCAGGGACATGGGAGGCCGCGAGGAAAAAGGACCTGCGGCTGACATGCGCTCGCAGGGGCGCGAAGTATAGCGTCGGCGCTAGAATCGATTACCCGCCGCTGAGGCGGACCTGAACGGAGCCGACCATGGCCCGCTGGATCGACATCGACAACCCGATTGCACCGATGCGCGCCTGGCGCGCGGAGCCGCCCCAACCCTCGCGCGGCGCAGTAGTGGTGATCCAGGAGATATTCGGTGTCAACGCGCACATCCGCGCCGTGACCGAGCGGTTCGCCGCGGCGGGGTTCGTGGCGCTGGCCCCGGCGCTGTTCGATCCGATCCAGGCGGGGGTCGAGCTGGGCTACGACCAGGACGGCGTGACCCGTGGGCGCGAGCTGGCCGCATCGCTGGGCTTCGAACGCGCGCTCGAATTGATCGATGCGACCGCCGAAGTGCTGCAGGAGGAAGGTTTGCGCACCGGCGCGGTGGGCTTCTGCTGGGGCGGCACCCTGGCCCTGCTTGCGAACACCCGCCTGGGCCTGCCCGCGGTGAGCTACTACGGCGGCCGCAGCATGCCATTCCTGGACGAGCGGCTGCGCGCGCCGATGCTGTTCCACTTCGGCGAACGCGACCCGATCATCCCGCCAGACCACATCGCCGCGCATCACGAAGCGTTTCCGGCGGCGACCATCCACGCGTACCCCGCGGGCCACGGTTTCAACTGCGAGCAACGCGGGGATTTCGATCCTGCCAGCGCAGCCCTGGCCTGGCAGCGCACCACCGATTTTCTTGACGAGAACCTGCGATGAGCAACAGCACCGATCGCGGCCCCTGGCACCTGGACCCGCAACTGGCCAACGACACCCATCCGGTCGCGCGCCTGGGGCTGAGCGACCTGCAACTGATGGACGATGCCAACCACCCCTGGCTGATCCTGGTGCCCCGAGTCATCGGCGCGGTCGAACTGGTCGACCTCGACGCGTCGCAGCAGGCCGAACTGACGCGGGAAGTCGCCACCGTCAGTCGCGCGTTGCAGGTCGCGTTCGCTCCGCACAAGCTCAATGTCGCCGCCCTTGGCAACGTGGTTTCGCAACTGCACGTGCACGTGATCGCCCGGTACGAGCACGACATCGCCTGGCCGCGCCCGGTCTGGGGCATGGCCACGGCGCAGCCCTATTCGCCGGAGGAACTGGTGCGGCGGATCGAGCACCTGCAGTCGGTGCTCGCGCAGGGCACCTGAGGCGGTCGCCAGTATGCTAGTCGTGTACCTCGGCCCAGCTTGGCCGAGACCCTGAACCACCGGAGAGATGCTTTTGTCCAGGATCCTGCTCGCTACCCTGATGGCCATCGCGGCGCTCACCGCAACCTGGAGCGCCCACGCCGGGCTGTTGTCGAAGAAACCCGAAGCGGCTGCACAGGAAGCGGTGCAGGCGAACATGCAATCGGTGACGATCTGGGTGGATGCCAGCTGGGGCTTTCGCAACCAGGGCGCCGCCAATTCGCTCAATCGCGCCCACGAAGCTTTCGCCACCCGCGGTTATCGGGTACTGAGCGTGGAGCCGTACATCGAGAACGGCGACCTGCAGGGCTTCTTCGTGACCTACCAGAAGCTCTGAACGGGCCGGCATCGCGGTCGATGGCCGCCCGGCAGGCGCGGACGGCTCAGGTCCGCGGCAACGTCACGCCCGTCTGCCCCTGGTACTTGCCGCCGCGGTCCTTGTAGGACGTCTCGCAGACTTCATCGGACTGGAAGAACAGCATCTGCGCGACGCCTTCGTTGGCATAGATGCGCGCAGGCAGCGGCGTGGTGTTGCTGAATTCCAGGGTGACGTGGCCCTCCCACTCCGGCTCCAGCGGGGTCACGTTGACGATGATCCCGCAGCGCGCGTACGTGCTCTTGCCCAGGCACACCACCAACGTGTCACGCGGGATGCGGAAGAACTCCACGGTGCGCGCCAGCGCGAACGAGTTCGGCGGGATGATGCACACGTCGCTGTCGACGTCGACGAAGCTGCCGGG
>DATHRJ010000320.1:0-4473 GCA_035465455.1 Lysobacter sp. | reverse complement strand
ACGGTTGCTGGATGCCGGACAGGTACAGGCACACCTGCGGGCCGGAGGGCTGCTGCTGGATGCCCGGGCGGCCGAGCGCTTCCGCGGCGAGGTCGAGCCGATCGATCCTGTCGCCGGGCACGTGCCCGGCGCCCGCAACCGTCCGTATGCCGAGAACCTCCGCGATGGCCGCTTCAAGCCGGCGCCGGAACTGGCGCAGGAGTTCGAAGCCGCGCTCGACGGCCATGCGCCGCACGAAGTCGCGGTGATGTGCGGCTCCGGGGTTACCGCCTGCCACCACCTGCTGGCGATGGAGCATGCGGGGCTGCGCGGTGGCAAGTTGTTCACCGGGTCGTGGAGTGGCTGGATCGAGGATCCGGCGCGACCGGTGGCGCGCGGCTGAGCGACTCGCGACAGGCAGTCGCGCGCGCCGACGTCTCAAAGTTGCCCGCGGCTATCCGCGGGACGCATCAACGCCGCCGGCTATTTGCCCAGCTTCGCCACCAGCGCATGCAACGCCGCCTGGGTCTGCGGCGCCGACCAGGCATCGATGAAGCGGTCCAGCTCGATGTGCTGCGGCTGCAGTGCCACGGCGACGTCGGCGCGGGCGATGCGGCGGGTGAGCAGCATTGCCTCGCGCGGCAACGCCAGCATCCGCTGCAGCCAGGCAAGCGCCCGTGGCGCGACCTGGTCGAGGCCCACCAGTTCGTCGATGAGACCGTAGGCAAGGGCGTGTTCGGCTGCGACCAGTTCGCCGCCGACCAGCAGGCGTTCGGCCCGGTGCGCACCCACCACCCGGCGCAGCAGGCGCTGGATGCCCTCGGGTGCGACCAGCCCGACCTGGGTTTCGTTGAGGCCGATCCGGAACGGCTTGGCAGGATCGGGACTCGATGCCATCACCCGGTAGTCGCAGCACAGCGCGAGCACGCAGCCACCCGCGGGGGCATGGCCGGCGATCGCCGCCACCACCGGCACCGGACAGTCGGCCAGCGCGCGCGCGGTATCGAAGAATGCTTCCCATGCGGATTTGAGCGCGGCGCGGTCGTCGCCGAGGGAAAGCAGGTAGGGCACGTCGAGGCCGGCGGAGAACACGTTCGGGCCGCCCGACAGCACGATGCCTTGCGCGCCATCGGCCAGCGCGGCCTGCAAGCCCGTGGCGACGTCGCGGCACAGGCCCGGATCCAGCGCGTTGACCGGCATGCGCGCAAGCTTCAGCTCGACCACGTCGCCATGGGTCGCGCGTTCGACCATGCTCACGGATTCACGTCCTGCGCCCAGCGGTAGCGCACGGTGTAGGTCAAGCGGGTTTCGCCGCCTGCCGGCACCGGGACGTCGAATTCGGCATGGCGCGCATCCTTGCGCTTCCCGGGCACGCTGCTGTCGACCAGTTCCCAGTCGCTCCAGCGCGGCAGCGGTTCGATGACGTTGATGGTGACGTCGGCAGGCTTGGCGTTGCGCAGCGTGATCGCGAACGACTCGGTGATCGTGCGCCCGGCACGATCGACGCGGAACCCGGTGTTTTCGCGCTCCGCGGCCAAGTCGAAGGCCTTGCCGACCTCGAGCCGGATCTCGGCGCCCTCGGACGTGTGCTGGAGACGCGATTCGCCGAGGAAATCATTGCCGTCGAAAACGCGCACGCGTCCAGCAGGCATCGGTCGACCGAGTCCGGCGGCCTTGCTGTTCTGTACCGACACCGCGGCGACGACCGGCAGCGTGCCGGTCTCGCCACGGAACCCGGGATCCAGCATCGGCTGCGGCGGCTGCCACTGCGGCCCGCCGGCATCGACCACGTAGCCGCGCTCGCAGGCGATCGCTGGGCGTTGCGCGAACAGCGCGACGCGTTCGGTCGCCCCGTCGCCGATGCGAGCGGTGCCCGGCAGCCGGTAGGCGTGGTATTCGCCGGAGGTCCGTTCCACCGGCATCGCCGCGCTGGAATCGGCCGCCATCGCGAAGCGCTCCTGCTGGTGTTCCGGCGCGGATGCGCGGCGTTCCCGGTTGGGCTCGCCCGCGACCAGGGTCAGGTTGGCCTGCTCGAATGTCACACCCGATCGATTGGCTACCAGGGCGGCACCATCGAGGGTCAGCTGGCAATCGGCAGCTTTTGCCAGCGTTGCCAGGTATTCGGCACGCCAGGCCATGCCGCCCATCGGGTACGACAGCAGGAACTCCGCCGGTCCGGCGGTCTTGGCGGCGACCGTCCACTGCAGCGCTGCCTGCTGCGGGAGCAGTCGGGTGCCGTCGATCACACTGAAGTTGTCGTAGTCGCGGATGACCTTGACCCGGCCATCGCTCAAGGCCAGGGTCAGGCCGTCGTTCGCGGCCAGCAACGTGCCGCTGTCGGTCTGCTTGGCGCCGCCGGCGGTGTGCTCGACCGTGACCCGGTTGCCCAGCATCTGGCTCATCACGTCGCGGCTGCCCGACAGCGCCGCGACATAGCGTTGCGATTCGATCGTCACCCCGGGTGTCTGCGGCCGAAGCAATGCAGCCTCGACATCCATCGCCGGGGGTACGCCGCCGGCCGAGATCGCGTTGCGTCCTGCCTTGAGCGTGTACTGCAGCGGACGGGCGACCAGCGCGTAGCCGGGCATGGTCTCGCTGGCCCGCTCGATGCCGGCCAGGGCCTCGTAGTCGCCGCTGTAGATCGTCAGCGCGGTGACGCCGTGCTCGACAGTCTCGCCTTCGGCCGAAGCCTCGGCAGGCTTCGCTGGCGGCAGCGGTCCGGCGGAGTCGGGGGTGCGTTCCGGCGCGCACGCAGCCAGCGTGCAGGCGAGGGCAAGAAGCGACAGGGAACGAGGCATGCACGGGACTCCACAAGGACCTGCCCGTATCATAGGCCGATGAATTCGATCCGTGCTTTTACCGGGATATTTCTGGCTGCCCTGCTGGCGTTGCCTGCGTGTGCACGCGAGTGCGCACCGGCGCTGCGCGATGGCTGGGTGCGCCTGCTTCCGGTCGCAATGCCGATGACCGCCGGATTCGGCCGCATCGAGAATCGCTGCCCCACGCCGGTGACCATCATCGGTGCCAGCAGCCCGGCGTTCGCCGACGTGTCGTTGCACGCCACGCGCGTGGTCGATGGCGTGAGCCGCATGCGCGCGGTGCCGGAACTGGTGGTGCCGGCGGATGGCTTGGTGGTGCTGGAACCGGGCGGCCTGCACCTGATGCTGATGCAACCGCGCGCTCCGCTGCAGGCCGGAAGCACGGTCGAGATCGTGTTCGAACTCAAGGGCGGGGGCACCCTGCGCGGCGAACTGGTCGTGCGCGCGCCGTAGTTGGATCTGGTCGTGTAGCCCGCCAATGGCTACAAAGACTTCAACGCGCGGTGCAGGATTCGCGAACGCCGTCCGGCAGCGGCGCGGCGCGCCCGCTGTCGCGGCCGATCCACACCATCACCACGTTGCCGTCGCAGTACAGCACGGCCGGATCGCCCGCATCGAGGATGCGATGGCCGATGGTCACGCTGGTGTTGCCCACGCGTTCGACGAACAGTTCGATGACCACCTGGGCCGGCCACGCGATCGGCCGGCGGTAATTCAGTGATGCCGCGGCCACGACCGGTGCCACGTCGTCGTCCAGTCCCTGGCCCGGCAGGCCCATCATCCAGCCCAGCCGCGCCTCCTCCAGGAAGCTGAGGTACTTCGAGTTGTTGACGTGGTTGAACGCGTCCAGGTCGCGCCAGCGCACGGCCAGCGGCGTACGGATCAGTTCGACCACGGCCGATGGCGCCACGATGGCTTCGGGTTCCACCGTCGCCACGCGTTTTCGGGCGGCCGTCTTGCGTGGCTTGCGCGCCTTCGGTACTGCGGGCTTCGGGGACCGGGTCTCGGGCTCGCTCATGCGGCAGAGGCCTTCTTCTTGGGTTTGCCGCTGGCTGCGGCGCGGGCACTCTTCTTCGCCGCCGGGCGTTTTTTCGGTGCGATCGGCGGGCCCTCGTGATTGGCAATTGCCAGCAGCGGCGCCAGGAAGCGGCCGGTGTGCGAATGCGGCAGGCCGGCGATGTCCTCGGGGGTACCGGTGGCGAGGATCGTGCCGCCGCGATGGCCACCCTCCGGGCCGAGGTCGATGACCCAGTCGGCGGTCTTGATCACATCGAGGTTGTGCTCGATCACGACCACGGTGTTGCCGTCGTCGCGCAGGCGATGCAGCACGGCGAGCAGGTGCTCGATGTCGTGGAAATGCAGGCCGGTGGTCGGCTCGTCGAGGATGTACAGCGTCTGCCCGGTGTCGCGCCGCGACAGCTCCTTGGACAGCTTGACCCGCTGGGCCTCGCCGCCCGAGAGCGTCGTCGCCGACTGGCCGAGCTTGATGTAACTCAGGCCGACGTCGATCAGTGTTTCCAGCTTGCGCGAGATCGACGGGATCACCTCGAACAGGTTCAACGCGTCCTCGACCGTCATGTTGAGCACGTCGGAAATGCTGTAGCCCTTGTAGAGGATCTCCAGCGTCTCGCGGTTGTAGCGCTTGCCGACGCAGACGTCGCAGGGCACGTACACG
>DATHRJ010000319.1:0-2489 GCA_035465455.1 Lysobacter sp. | reverse complement strand
GCACGCGCCCCTGGGCGGCCTCGGCGTTGTCGGGGTCCATCTCCAGCACACTGCGGTACAGGGCCAGCGCCTGCGGCAGGCGCCCGCGGCGCAGATGGGTGTCGGCCTGGCGCAGGTTGCCGCGGGCGGCCTGGCTCATCGCCGCCAGTGCATCGGGCAGGCCATAGTGGCCGGGATCGACCGTCTGCACCCGATCGATCAGCCGCTTCGCCTCGACCAATGCACCGCGCTGCAGTGCCTGCCCCGACAGTTGCAGCAGATCGGCCAGTGCATCCTCGCGCCCTTCCAGCGCCGCGGTGTGGTTGGGCTGCAGCGCCAGCACCCGCTGGTAGAGGGGCAGTGCCGCATCCTCGGCGCCATCGAGCCGGCCCGATCGGCGTGCGGCCTCGGCTTGTGCGAGCAGCAGATCCTGGCCGGCCTCGCGCAACTCGCGTTCACGCAGCCGCTGCGCCAACGCATCCGCCTGCGCGCGCGGCACCGCCAGCTCGCGCGCCAGTTGCAGCGCGGCATGCGCGTCGCGATAGCGGCCGTCCGCGAGCGCGACCTCGGCCCGGTCGAGGGCCGCCTGACCGACCCTTGCCAGCCCGTCGCGGGTCTCGGGGCGATCGGGATCGAGGGCCAAGGCGGCCTCGTACAGCTCGCGAGCGCCGCGACCGTCGGTCCGGGTCAGCTCTCCCGCCTGCAGCGCGAGCACGGCCTCGTCGCGCAACTGCTGCACCCGCGTGTCGGGCCACAACCACTCCGACAATGGCTGGCGCAGCCACAACACCATGGCGATCCCAAGCACGGCGATCACCGCGGCGAGCACGCCGCGCCAGGGAGGGGTCCGGTGATGGCGCTTCCATGACAAGGAATCGTGGCGATCGGGACCGGTATCGGCAGAAGGTTCGCGCATGCCGGCAAGGGTACCGTCGGACCGGTAGCGGCGCGTCAAATCCGACGCGCGCGTTCGACGCCGGGCAAGGCCGCCAGCTTGCCCAGCAGGGTCGACAGCTGGCCGAAATCGGCCACCCGCAGGCGCAGGTTGAGCCTGACCCCAGCGCCGCTGCGGTCCGCGTCGCTGCGAATGGCGCTGACGTGGGCGCTTTCCTGGGCAATGGTGTTGGTGACTTCCTTCAGCAGCCATTTGCGATCGATTGCAAACACCTCGACGTCGACCTCATAGCCACTGCCGGCGCGTCCCCACTCCACCGGCAGCACGCGTTGTGGTTGCGCCGCGGCCAGCCGCTCGAACGTGGCACAGCCGGCGCGGTGCACGCTGACACCGCGGCCCCGCGTCAGGTAGCCGGCAATCGCCTCGCCCGGCACCGGCTGGCAGCAGCGCGCCAGTTGCACCAGGAGGTTGCCGACGCCCTGCACGGTGAAATCCGAGGTCGTGCGCGGCGCCCGCGGGGGCGCAGTGGATGGCAGGGTCGTCGAGAGCGGCGGGGGAGCAGCCGCGGCGCGTTCATGCTCCAGCAGCACGCGGCCCACCTGGTGAGCGCCGAGATCTCCCAGCGCGACATGGACGTGCAGGTCGCCGTCGCTGGCCTGGTGGAATTTCTCGCGCGCTGGCGCCAGGTCCGCACCCAGCAGCCCGAGCCGGCGCAATTCCTTGTCGAGCAATTCCTTGCCGGCCTGCTCGTTGCGCGCGCGGTCGAGCTTGTGGAACCAGTTGCGCACTTTCACGCGCGAACGGCTGCTGGCGAGGAAACCGTTGGCCTCCATCAGCCAGTCGCGCCGCGGCTCGCCCGTCTTCGCAGTCATGATCTCGACCCGGTCGCCGCTGCGCAGGCGATGGTTCAGCGGCACGATGCGGCCGTCCACCTTGGCCCCGCGGCAGCGGTGGCCGACCTCGGTATGCACGCGGTAGGCGAAATCCAGCGGGGTGGCTCCAGCCGGAAGATCGATGACCTCGCCCTTGGGTGTCAGCACGTAGACCCGGTCCTCGACCAGCTCGGTGTCCAGCTCGCCTGCCAGCGCCGAGTCGCCGCCGCCCTCGGCGGTCTGTTCGAGCAGTCCCCGCATCCACGCGATCTTGCGGTTGAACGCCGCGTCGCCGCTCTCCTTCGCTCCGCCTTCCTTGTAGCGCCAGTGCGCGGCCACGCCGAGCTCGGCCTGGCGGTGCATCTCGAACGTGCGGATCTGCACCTCCAGCGTCTTGCCGCCCGGACCGACGACCGCCGTGTGCAGCGAACGGTAGTCGTTGCGCTTGGGCCGGGCGATGTAGTCGTCGAACTCGCTCGGGATCGGCGTCCACGTGGCGTGCACGACACCGAGCGCGGCATAGCAGTCGCCGAGTCCGTCCACCAGCACGCGCACCGCGCGCAGATCGTAGAGCTCGCCGATCGGCGCGTCCTTGCGCTGCATCTTCTTCCAGATGCTGTAGATGTGCTTCGGCCGGCCCGCGACCTCGGCATGGATGCCCTGTGCGGCGAGCGCCTCGCGCAGGGTGCGCTTGACCTGCTCGATATAGCGCTCACGCGCGCCGCGCTTTTCGTCGAGCAGTC
>DATHRJ010000318.1:0-1906 GCA_035465455.1 Lysobacter sp. | reverse complement strand
CCTGCTGTCCTTTTACTATCGCCCATCGGCGCAGGAGGCGTACCCCAGCATTCAACACATCGTCTCGGACGTGTCCTTCGGGTGGTTGATCCGGGACGTGCACGTGTGGTCGGCCAGCCTGATCGTCCTGGTGGTGCTGGCCCACCTGGCCCGGGTGTTCTTCGAGATGGCTTACAAGCCCCCACGAGAAACCAACTGGTTCATCGGCATGCTGCTGCTGCTCGTGATCGTGGCGTTCGGAGCGACCGGGTATCTCCTGCCGTGGGACCAGTGGGCCTATTGGACGGCAGTGGAAGTCCTGGCCAGTTACGACAAGATCCCCGTGGTCGGCTCCCTGGCGACAGCGCTCCTGACGGGGGACGTCATGGTCTCGGGGGCCACGCTCAGCCGCTACTTCGCCCTCCATGTCATCGTGCTGCCCTGGATGGCGTTCGCGTTACTCGCGTTCCACTTCGCGTTGGTCCGCCGGCATGGCGTTGCCCCACCGGTGGACGGCACGGTCGACGAGACGCCGGGTCGGTCGTTCTACCCCGATCATCTGTTGCGAAGCTTCGTCACCGCCGTCCTGGTGGTGGCGCTGGTCATCTCGTTTGCGGTTTTCTTCCCGCGACCGGTAGGCGATCCAGCGAATCCGTATCTGGTGCCAAGCGACCTGGTGACGACCTGGCCCCCGGTGAGCGTCGGCCTGGCGGTGGTGCGCTATCTCGGCCCCTGGGGAGTCATCGGATTCGTTCTCCTCGGGCTCGCGCTCGTGTTCCTGCCGTTGTTCGACCGCGATCCCGAGCGTCACTTGCGCAAGCAGCCGTTGCCGCTGGCCCTTGGGATCATTTTCTTCGCGGCCCTCTTGGTCGGGTGGGTGGCGGGTCGGCGGATTCGTTCCGTCAGCCCCGCCGTGGCACCGGCAATCCAAACACCGGGTGAAGTGGGAGCACCAATTCCCGATTTGCTGCTGCCGGCCGATACTGCCGGCCCTGCCGCGGAGGCGCCATGAGCATGCTGGGGGTGTCCCTTGCGACCGCGGTGATTGCCAGTGCAGGATGGGTCACTCCGTCCGCGCCGTCCCTGGGAGTGCAGGCCGGCCAAGACACGATCTACAGCTGCCTCACCTGCCATGCCGACAAGCGTCGGAGTTTTGCAGCGGGGGTCCATTCCGAGCGCGGCATCCGATGCGCCGATTGCCACGGCGGAAACCCGAAATCCCTCGAGACGGCCGGCGCCCATCGCGGCATGAAATTCAATCCGAGGGACAAGATCGCCATCGCCGAGGAGTGTTCGTCGTGTCACTCGGACCCCAACCAGATGCGCCAGTATGGCCTGCCGGCGGGGGAGCTCGCGGAGTTCCGCACCAGTCGCCACGGCCAGGTGTTGCTGCAAGGGATCACCGATGCGCCGACATGCACCGATTGCCATGACGCCCACACCATCCTGCGGCCCACCGATGCCCGGAGTAACGTCTATCCGACCAACATTCCGAGCACCTGCGCCGCGTGTCATGCCGATGCGGAGATGATGCAGAAGTACGGCCTCCCGACCGACCAGTTCGCCAAATACCGCGCCGGCGCCCATGGCGTGGCAGTGTTCGAACAGGGCAACTTTGCCGCACCCACCTGCATCGGGTGCCATGGTTCCCATGCCGCACTGCCACCGGCCATCACGGAGATTTCCACCGTGTGCGACCGGTGCCACGTCCTGCTCGGTGCGGAGTTCCACAACGGGCCGCATGGGAAGGCCGCGAGCGCCGGCAAGATCCCCGGGTGCCTGGCCTGTCACAGCAACCACGGCACCGAGCCGGTGCCGCCGGAGGAAATCGCAGCACTCTGCACCCGATGCCACACGGCCGACAGCCGGGCAGCGTTGGTCGGAGTCGAGATTCAAACCCAGGTGGTGCGGGCACGAGACGAGCTCG
>DATHRJ010000317.1:0-5627 GCA_035465455.1 Lysobacter sp. | reverse complement strand
TGGGCCGCACGCTCGCGGGCGACCTGGTCGTCCAGTTCGTGGTTGACCGACAGGTCCGGCTGAACCTCCTCCGGCGCCCGGGGCTTGCGTGGCGATGGCGTGGCGCCTGCGCTCGGGCCCGTCCCGTCGCGACTGGTCAGGTGCACGCGGTAGATCGGCTCGGGCATGTCCATGCCTTCGTCCTCGATCGCGCACTTCACCCGCCGGATGGCTTCGCTGCGGGTCTTGAGGAAGTCGACCTCGCGCTGGTCCAGCCAGGCGAAAAAATCAATCAGCACCGACGACTCGCCCACCGACTGGATCGTCGCCTGCGGTTCGGGGTCGCTGGCGATGCCGGGGATGCCCTGCAGTGTGCTGGTTCCCAGTCGCCTGGCGGCGTTGAGGTCTTCCCCGGTGCCGATCCCCAGGGTGAACTGCAGGCGGCGCATCGGGTTGCGGGTGTAGTTGAGCAGCACGCCCTTGAATACCATCGCATTCGGCAGGCGCAGGTGGTTGCCGTCCAGCGTCATCAGGATGGTGGCGCGCGAATTGAGCGCGACCACCTTGCCTTCGTGGCCATCGACCACGATGTGGTCGCCCGGCTCGAACGGCCGTCGCAAACTCAGCAGGACGCCGGCGAGGTGGTTCTCCGCCATGTCCCGGAACGCGAAGCCGAGCATGATGCCCAGCACGCCTGCCGACCCCAGCACTGCGCCGACCAGGGCGGTCGCGCCCAGCAGGTCGAGCGCTACCAGTAAACCGACCAGCAGCATCGCGAGCCGGACGCCGCGCCGGAACAGGCTGTCGAGATACGGATTGCGGCTGCCCAGGCGCAGCAGGTGCAGCCGTTTCGCGAGCCAGCGCCCGAGCCAGACGAACACGATCACAGTGCCCGCTGCCACCAGCAGCAGCGGCAGTGCCGTCACCAGCCGCACCAGTTTGTCCTGCACCTGCTCCAGTGCCGGGCCAAGCCGCTCGCGCAGGCTGGCGTCGATGTCGACGCGCTGCTCGACCGCGACCACGCCCTCGACGCTTGCCGCGAGCGATTCAGCCCGGTCGCGGTCGGTCTCCTCGAGCACGGTGCCCGACAAAGTGACCACGCCGCCATTGACTTCGGTGGCGACGTTCGCCAGGGCCTCCTGGCGGGATAGCCTGGCCGCGACCTGCGAGGCGATCCGTGCATCCTCCCGCGCCGTGCGGCCGAGCTCCTGGGCCACCAGTGCTGACGCCGGTCGGGCTGCGGTGGCGGCGTCCTCGACAACCGACTCCGCCCGTTGCTGCGCGGATGCCGCCAAAGGCAGTGCGGCGCTGCCGAGGAGCAGGAGGGCGAGACAGCGTGCGTGGATCCCTGCGGTCATGTGCGGCGCCGGCGTCTACTACAACTGCGACCTGATCGGCCACAGCAGGCGTTCGGCGAGTTTTTCCTTCAACGGCCGCTTCTTCCACATCTCGTATGTATACGGTTTGGCGGACTTCAGGTCGGATTCGAAAACCTCGGCCAGCTGCCCCGCAAAGCCGTGGTCGTAGATGTTGAGGCTGGCCTCGTCGTTGAGGCGGAACGATCGCGGATCGAAGTTGGTGGAACCCACCGACACGAATTCCTTGTCGATCACCAGCAACTTCGTGTGCAGCATCGTCGGTTGATACACGTGGATTTTCGCGCCCGCGGCCAGCAGCCGACCCCAATCGGACTTGGAACTCAGACGCACCGCCTCTGAATCGATGTGGGGGCCCGGTACCAGGATCCGCACGCGAACGTCGCGCTTGAGCGCTGCCACCATCGCCTGGACGATCAGTTCGTCGGGCACGAAATACGACGCCGCCAGATCGATCGAATGCTCGGCCGCGGCAATCGCCATCAGGAACATCAGGTGCATGCTCTCGCTCCCGCCAGCCGGCGAGGCGATGAACATGTGCGCGTCCATATCCCCGGCCGCGGCCAGTGGCGGAAAATAATCGATGCCATTGAGCACGACGCCGGTGGTCTTGATCCAGTTGTCGTTGAACGCGGCCTGCACTTGCGCCACCACGGGACCTGCGATGCGGTAATGCGAGTCGCGCCAATGCTCGGGGCTGTCCGCCTCGCCCTGCCACACATCGGCCACGCCCACGCCGCCGGTGAATCCGATGGTGCCGTCGACCACCAGCAGCTTGCGATGGGTGCGGTTGTTCATGCGCCCAAGGTTGTACCAGTGCAGCGGGCGGTACCGGTGGACTTTCACCCCGGCCTCCTCCATCTGCTCCAGCAGCTCCTGCTCCATCTTGATGCTGCCTGCCCAGTCGATGACGACGTTTACCGGGACCCCGGCACGGGCCTTCGACGAAAGTGCATCGGCGAATTTCTTGCCGATCTCCCCGGACCAGTAAATGTAGGTCTCGAAATTGACTGAAACCCTGGCGCCATCGATGGCCTCAAGCATGGCGGCGAATATCTCCACCCCGTTCTGCAGCGCGGTGACCTGGTTGCCGGAGATCACCGACGGACCCAGCATCACGGACATCTCGCGACGGAACTGCGGGTCCCCAATGGCATATCGATGTTCGATCTTGCGTTCCATCGTCTTCTCTGGCGTGGCGAAATTCATCGCCAGCACCACCAGCAACACCGTGGCGAGCGCGGTGAAGAAAATCGTCCAGCCCATACGGCGCCTACTCCAGTTCAGTGTCATTTGATTCCCCGATTACGCTGCAAGATCGCTCTGGCGGCACGAAAGTTGCGTGAAGGCGCACGGCTCAGAAGAACCATGCGAACGCGAACAGCCCCAGCATTCCAAAGGCCAATCCGAGCTTGAGGACGGTGCCCACCACGACGCCGATCCACGTGCCGAGTCCGACGCGGGTTGCCTGGCGCAACTCGCGAACATGGATCAGCTCGCCCACCAAGGCGCCCACGAAGGGGCCTCCCAGTAGTCCGAGCGGTCCGAAGAACACGCCGACGAAGCTGCCGACCACCGCCCCCACCACGGCGAGCCTGCTGGCGCCCACGCGCTTGGCGCCCATCGCCGCGGCGAGAAAGTCGACCACCACCGACAGGGCGGTCATCAGCCCCAGCAACACCAGCATCCCCGGGCCCACGACTTCGAAGTTGCCCGCCCACGCGGCGAGCAGCATGCCGGCGAAAACCAGGGGGACGCCTGGCAGCGCTGGCAACACCGTACCTGCGACACCGACAAGCACGAGGGCCCACGCCAGCACGTAATAGATCGTCTGTGAATCCAATTTCGGGTGTCCCTTTCAATAGGTGGGGTGGATTTGCAATTGGTTTTTACCCGGGTTAGTTTGCGGGCGCTGTGTTTGTCAAGGGTCACTGTGAATCGTGGCCCCGGTCGGCCCGAGCGGCAAGCCGACCGTCGTACCTCGCTTCCTCCTTGCAACCCAGCACCAGCGCCGCAGACGGTGGCGTGGTCAAAGCCAACAAACCAGGGAGAAGTGAGATGTCCAATCGTGAAACCGGCACGGTGAAGTGGTTCAACGACGCCAAAGGCTTCGGCTTCATCAGTCGCGAGAATGGCGAAGATGTCTTCGTGCATTTCCGTGCAATCCAGTCGCAGGGCTTCAAGAGCCTGCAGGAAGGCCAGAAGGTGAGCTTCGTGGTGGTGCAGGGCCAGAAGGGATTGCAGGCCGACGCCGTCGAGCCGCTCTGAGACCGGTCAAGGGCACGCGCAACATCAGCCACGGATACACGAAGACGCCCGGCATTGCCGGGCGTCTTCTTATGCAATGCCGGTTTGGCGTCGCGGATCAACGAGTCCAGGCACGGCCGTTGTAGACGCGCACGTAGGAGCCTTCGCGAATGCCGCCCAGGTCATCCTGGGTGACTACGGTGGTGCGTCCGTCATCCATGCGCACATGGACGTTGTAGCGGCCACCGCCGGCCATGCGCTTCTGGATCGCGCTACCGGCTACGGCGCCTGCAACAGCGCCACCAACCGTAGCGGTGTTGCGTCGACCGGTGCTTTCGTCATCGGCCAACTCACGTCCGGCCGCGGCGCCAACCAGCCCGCCCAGCACCGCGCCGGTGACCCCGGAGCTGCTGGTGCCGACCTGCTCGATGCGCACGACCGTGCCGCAGTCATAGCAGGTGGTTGTGCCGTAGCCAGGCGCCGTCGTCCCGTAGCCCGGGCTGGTGCCCGGAGTAGCGCAGCCGGCCAGCGCGAGCGAGGCAGCCGCAGCCACACCCAGCAGACGAAGATTGGTTGGGTTCATGATGGATCTCCTGCAGGAATGGGCGGTGGCAGGATTCGCCACACGCCTCAACCTAGGCGCAAGCTCGTGAAAGCCCCATCAACCGGCTGACCTCGCATTCAGCAGCCAGTGATCCGGCTTGCTGTCTTCAGCCGCGGAAGTCCTGATGGCAGGCCTTGCACGATTCGCCGATCGCCTTCATGGCGCTGGCCACGCCGGCGCAGTTGAGTGGCGGGCTCGCCAAGGCCGCGTCGAGGTTGGCGCGCATCTTACTGGCGGCGTCGGCAAAACGCTGGTCGTCGCGAAGATCGGGAAACGCGGGCTCGATGTCGTTGGCGAGGGTCCGCAGCGCCTGCAGGTGCGGCAGCGAATCGGTCGCGCCGCAACGATTCTGGTCGATGCTGGCCTTCAATTGGCCAAGGTGCCATTGCTGCACCTGCATCACCGAATTGGGGAACTTGTCGCGTCGCGCATCGATCGCGCGCAGCGCCATCACCGTCGCCACGACGCCGATCACCAGCCCCAGCAACAGCAGGAACAGATACTTGGAGCCGCTTCGTGGTCGCGCCGCGGTGCTGCCGGATTCGGGGTTCGGACTACTCATGGCACTGCTCCAGTGACTGAACGGGCCGAAGATAGCACGCAGCCGGCGACACGCCGGGCAAGACGGAGGCGTAGCAACAGCAAGCCGCCGCTTACACTGTGGCCCATGGATATTCCTGTGTTGAGTCCGATCCTGCAGCAGCGTTTCGCCGGCATCGACCGCCTCTACGGGGCCGGTGCGCTCGCGCGCTTCGCCGGTTCCCGGGTGGCCGTGGTCGGGGTAGGGGGCGTGGGCTCCTGGGCGGTGGAGGCGCTGACGCGCAGTGGCGTGGGCCATCTCACCCTGATCGACGCCGACGACATCTGCGTCTCCAACAGCAATCGGCAGTTGCCGGCGCACGCCGGTCAGTACGGTCGATCCAAGGTCGAGGCGATGGCCGAGCGCTGCAAGGCGATCAATCCGCTGATCGAGGTCGAAGCCGTGGGGGAGTTCCTGGTGGCCGGCAACGTCGACGCCATGCTCGACCGCGGCCATGACCTGGTGATCGATGCCTGCGACAGCTTCCGCAGCAAGGTCGAGCTGATTGCCTGGTGTCGCCGCCGCAAGCTGCCACTGATCGTGTGCGGCTCGGCCGGCGGTCGCACCGATGCGACCCAGGTGCGCGTGCGCGACCTGTCGCGGACCGAGCACGACGCGATGCTGGCGCTGATCCGCAAGAAGCTTCGCTTCGAGTTCAATTTCCCGAAAAATCCGGCGCGTTATTTCGGCGTGCCTGCGGTTTACTCGCTGGAGAACGTCAGATACCCGCAAGCCGATGGCACGGTCTGCGGGGTTCGTCCGCCATCCGCCGCGGATGACTCGCTGAAGCTCGATTGCGGGTCGGGACTGGGTGCGGCGACCCATGTCACCGGTGCGTTCG
>DATHRJ010000316.1:0-8962 GCA_035465455.1 Lysobacter sp. | reverse complement strand
GGATACGGTTGGTACGGATAGCCGTAGTAGCCGCCGTAACCGTAGGGATAGCCCGAATAGCCGCGGTAGCCCGGATAGCCATAGCGATAATACGGCGAGCCGTAAGGGCTGCCGTGGTAGCGATAGTCCACGCCGGGTTGGCCGTAGTAATAGTCGCCGCGATCGTGTCGATAGCCGTAACCGGCGGTCACGCAACCGCCGAGCAGGGCGATGGCGATTGCGGGCAGAAGTAGTTTGCGGATCATTGTTTTCACCCCCGTGAGTCCAGTCAGCATCGGCTTGGCGGATTGAACTCGTGCTTAATCGATCCTGCCCGTGGCGCGCGCCAGCTGACTGGTTCAGCTGGCTGGCAATCCGGTTTGTCGAGCGCAGGCGTGGCCGCCATTGCCGACGACGTCGCCCGGTGCGAGCATGCGCGACCGCACCAGCGTCGTTCCGGACCGCCTTCGATGATCATGCACCGCGCGTCGGGCCAGTGGCGGATCGGACTGCTGCTGACGCTGTTCACCGCGTTGTGCTGGGCGACGCTGCCGATCGTGCTCAAGATCGTGCTCGACCGACTCGATCCAATCACGTTGACCTGGTTCCGGTTCGTGGTCGCGGCGGTGTTCACCGCCGGCTGGTTGCGGCTGCGCGGCGGACTGCGCGGGCCGGCGCTGGGGTTTGCCGGGCTCGGACGGCGCGGCTGGGCCATGCTGCTGGTTGCGGCGTTGATGCTGGTCGGCAACTACGTGCTGTACCTGTTCGGGGTGCACTACACGAGTCCGGCCAATGCGCAGTTGCTGATCCAGCTGGCACCGCTGCTGATGGCGCTGGGCGGCATCTGGGTGTTCGGCGAGCGCTTTGCCGCCGGCCAATGGCTCGGGCTGGCACTGCTGGTGCTGGGGATGGCGCTGTTCTTCGCCGACCAGCTGGGCGCCGCCGCGCGCGCACCGGGCTACGTACTCGGCACCGGCCTGGTGGTGGCTGCCGCGGTGGTCTGGGCGGTTTATGCGCTGCTGCAGAAACAGCTGCTGGTGCGTCTGTCCTCGACCCAGGTGCTGCTGTGCATCTACGTCATCGCCAGCTTCGCCCTGCTGCCGTTCGCGAAGCCTGCCGCGCTGCTGCAGCTGGACTCGACCTATTGGGCGCTGCTGGGGTTCTGCGCATTCAACACGATCGGCGCTTACGGTGCGTTCGCCGAGGCGCTCGTGCACTGGGAGGCGTCGCGGGTGTCGGCGGTGATCGCGACCACGCCGCTGCTGTGCATCGGCGCGGCGGCGGTGGTCGCGACGGTGTGGCCGCAGTGGCTGGAGCCGGAACGACTCACGGCGATGGGCTGGTTCGGCGCGGCGCTGGTGGTCGCCGGCTCGGCTGCCGCGAGCCTGCTCGGGCGCGCGCCGCGCAAGCCGGTAGCACCGGCCCCCGCCGCGACGCTGGGATAATCTGCACCACATGAACATGCCCCGCACCAACCCCGCGCCCGGCGGCTTGCCGCCCGCCGGCGATCACCCCCTGCCGGGTTTCGCCGACGTACTCGCCGCGGCGGCGCGGATCGCGCCGCACGCCCGCCCGACCCCGGTGCTGCGCTCGCGCTCGCTGGATGCGCTGGCGGGCTGCGAGCTGCACTTCAAGGCCGAGCACCTGCAGCGCGCCGGTGCGTTCAAGTTTCGCGGCGCCTGCAATGCGGTGTGGGCGATGGACGACGCGGCCGCCGCCCGCGGCGTGGTCACCCATTCCTCGGGCAACCACGGCGCCGCGCTTGCGCTGGCTGCGAGCACCCGCGGCATCGCCTGCCACGTGGTGGTGCCCGAGGGTGCGGTGGCGGCCAAGCTGGTCGCGATCGAGGCTTACGGCGCGACCGTGCACCGCTGCGCGGCGACGATCGCCGCGCGCGAGGACCGGTGTGCCGCGGTCCAGCGCGCCACCGGCGCCGTGCTCGTGCACCCCTACACCGACCCGGCAGTGATCGCCGGGCAGGGCACCGCCGCCCTGGAACTGCTTGCCACCGCCGCGTTCGATGCGGTCGTGGTCCCGGTCGGCGGCGGCGGCCTGGCCAGCGGCACCGCGCTGGCCATGACCGAACGCGCACCGTCGGCGCGGTTGTACCTGGCCGAGCCCAGCGGCGCCGCCGAGACCCATGCCTCGCTGCTGAAGGGCGAGCGTGTCACCGACTTCACCCCCGACACGATCTGCGACGGCCTGCGCGGGACGCTGGGCGCACCGAACTTCGCGCTGCTGCGCGAGCACCGTGCCCAGGTGCTGCTGGTCGACGATGCGGCCACCCTGGCTGCAATGCGGTTGCTGTGGCAGCGGACCAAGCAGATCGTCGAGCCGTCGGCGGCGACCGCGCTCGCGGCGGTCTTTACGCAACGCAAGCATTTCGCTGGCCGGCGCGTGGGTATCATCCTGTCCGGCGGAAATGTCGACCTGGACGCGCTGGCGGAGCTGTTCGCCCGCGTCGAGCGCTGACCGGCTGTCTGGTGGCGCTGTTGCAGGGGAAACGAAAGGAGGCGCTATGAGAATCGACGGCACCCGTAGCAACGATCGCGCCACCGAGGTGGTGCTGGCGTATCTGTCGGCATTCAACCGCGGCGACTGGGCGGCCATGCTGGAATTGCTGGACGATGGCGTGGTGCATGACTTCAACCCGGGCCAGCGCCAGACCGGCAAGACTGCCTTCGCGGCCTATCTGCAGGCCCGATCCGAAACCCGCGAACAATTGCGCGACATCGTGGTGATGACCTCGCCAGATGGCGCGCGCGCGGCGGCCGAGTACATGGCGCATGGCGAATCCGATGCGCCCAGCCGGCGCGGGGTCAATCGACAGCGTTACGTGCTGCCGGGCGGCATGTTCTTCGCGATCCACGAGGGCCAGATCGCGCGCGTCAGCAACTACCAGCAGCGGCAAGTCGCCGCTCCGGGCGGCTGAGCCGCGGCAAGCCTCCCAGGGGAATCAGCGCCGCAACGCCGGCTCCAGCAGCGTGAGCCCCTCGCGCAGCAGCAGCCGGGTCGCAGCGGCGCGTTCGCCCAACGGTCGGGTCTGCAGCCCGTCGATCAGCAACCGCACCGAACGGCAACGCGCGTCGCGGTCGTTGCCGGACAGGCCGGCGACGAAACCGTCGTGCTGGATCGCCGCGGTCACGCCTGCGGCTTTCACCGCTTGCCGCGCCGCGGCCTCGTCGAACGGCTGCGGCGGGTGCTGCGCGGCGGCGATCAACACCGCGCCGATCGCATCGACGAAGCGCGCGCGACTGGCATCGCCGAGCTGCTCGGCGGCGGCCTGCAAAGCCTCCAGCCCGAGTTCGCCATCGGGATCCAAGGCGGTACACAGCGCCGCGGCTTCGCCGGGCACCTGGGCCGCGCCATGCACGGCCTGGAACAGCAGGTCCATCTCGTAATCCGGAGCGCGCAGCAACAGCGCACGGCTGTCGGCGACCAGCACGGTCGGGTCGAATCCCCATTGCGCGGCCTGCTGCGCCAACGAGCGCTGCGCCATCAGCGGCGCGCTCGACATGAGCAACGCGACCGCGAGGCCCCCCATCATCGATGATCGATTCATCTGAACTCGCCCGGATTGCGGAACCGCGACTGTAGGCGGAGGCTGCTGAACCCCGGGTGGCGACATCAGCCGGGTGCCGCTGTCCTGCCCAGAGTGGTGGTGCTCATGCGCCGCGATCGGTGCGCAACGCCCGCACGCGCAGTTCGTCGCCAGCGGCCGCGCGTGCGGCGACCCAACTGAACAGCACGATCCCGGCGACCACCACCAGCGCGCCGCTCAATGCGCGCCCCTGCGGCCAGGCCTCACCGAGCCAGAGCACCCCGATCAACGTTGCGAACAGGATTTCGGCGGCCTGCATCGACTCCGCCGCGGCCAGCGCGGTCGGCTCGCGCCGGACCATGCCGGTGGCCTGGAAGAACAGGATCGTGGCGATGACGCCGGCGCCGAGCGCGACCCCTGCCGCGAGCCCCACCTGCGCCACCGGCGGCACGCCGGCCTCGGCGTACGCGTACAGCGCCAGCAGCAGCCACAGCGGCTGGCTGGCGAGGGTCATGCCGAACACGCGCTGGGTGGCATTGAGCTGCGGGGCCGCGTTGTCGCCGGCGGCGGCAGTCTCCAGGTGCAGCAGCAGGCCACGGTTGCCCAGCGGGTAGGCGATCGCGCTGACCGCGACGCAGCCCAGTGCGATCCACCCGGCGCGGTCGAGCGCGCCGCCGCCGGCGCCGAACTGCATCAGCAGCACGCCGGCCACCACCACCAGCCCCGCTGCCAGCGCCGGCCGCGGGATCCGCGCGCGCGCATCGCGGTACAGCAGCGGCGCGCACAGCATCCCGGCGATCACGGTCAGCTGGAACGTGCCGGCGATCAGCCACGAGGGTCCGCTGGACGCGGCAAACGTGAGGCCGGCATAGAACAGCACGAAGCCCACCGCGCTCCACGCCAGCCAAGGTCCTGGATGCGCCCGGATCGCCCGCCACACCGGGGCGATGCCGCCCTGCCACGGCATCATCAGCGCGAGCATCGGCAGCGTCAGCAGGTAGCGCAGCGAAGCGGTCCACGCCCAGTGGCCGCCATCCAGCGCGGCAGCGCGGTTGAGCACGTAGGTGCAGGTGAAGAACAGCGCCGACAGCAGCGCGATCGCGACCGCGGCCATCGCCACGCCGCGCGCGCTGCGGCCGCTCATGGGCGCGGCCGCACGCGGATGCTCGACACCGGCACGCGCACCTCGTCGACCCCGCCGACGCGGATCGGCGCACCCGGGGGCGGCCCCCACGCATGCGCGTACAGCACTTCCCAGGTCGCCGGCAGCTGGCCGTCGGCGCCGCGGAACGGCTCGTAGGCCTGCGCGGCACGGGCGAAGCGCGCGCGGCCGGTGAGGCTGCGCCGGCGATCGCGCATTGCGTTGGTCGCGCCAAGCGTGCGCAATTCGCGCATCAACCCGCCCAGGTCCGGATGTCCGAGCGTGAATTCATCGCGGTCGAGCACCGGGTCGCGGAAGCCGGCCGCGATCAGCGCGTCGCCGAACTGGCCGATCGACGGGAACAGGCTCACGTGCGGCGCCGCGTCGGCTTCGGCGAACGCGCTGCGCAGCTCGAACAGGGTGTCGGGCCCGAACGTGCTCAGCAGCAGCAGTCCGTCGGGCTTGAGTACGCGCCGGAAACCGGCGAACACCGCCGGCAGGTCCTCCACCCACTGCAGGCACAGGTTGGAGAACAGCACATCGACGCTGGCATCGCGCAACGGCAGCGCGCGCGCATCGGCGCAGACCGGCTGCGGGCGGCGGCTGAAGTCGAGCCAGCGGCGCGGTGCGGCGAAGTTGCCGCGCGCCTCGTGCAGCATCGGCAAGGCCAGGTCGAGCGCGATCACCTGCGCCTTGGGCCAGCGCTGCTGCATCGAGGCGGCGGCATGGCCGGGCCCGCAGCCGACATCGAGCACGACCTCCGGCAACTGTCCCTCGCGGCCGCCGCGGTCCTCGAAGTACGCCAGCGACTCGAGCAGCCGCGAAGCGACCTCGCGCTGCAGGGCGGCGGCCGTGTCGTAGCCGTGGGCGGCGCGCGAGAACGCACGCCGGACCTGGCGGTGGTCGAACAGATCGGTCATCGGGACATCAGGGTCGGATCGGGCAATGGGAGCATGTTCAGGAGCGCAACGCGCGCGCAGCCGGGAGTGCTGCGACCTGCCGCATGAAGGAGGCGATCTGCCGGGCGACTTCGTCGGCCGCGCCCAGGAACGGCGCGTGCCCGGCATTATCGATCACCACGCTGCGCGCGTCGGGCGCGAGCGCGGCGGCGGCCGGCATCGCCGCGGCGGGCACCAGCCGATCGCGGCCGCCGGCAAGCCACACACTGGGCACGGTCAGTCGCGGCAGCTGATCGCGCAGGTCGAGCCGGTCGAGCAGCGCCAGGCCCTGCTGCAGCGCGGCGGCCGACGGTTCACCGCGTGCGAATGCCTGCTGGCGCAGTTCACGCAGTTCCTCGCGCGCGTGGGCCGCGCCCAGCGCCTCCAATGCGAGGAAGCCGTCGAGGGTGCCGCGGAAGTCGCGCGCGAGCGCGGCGGCGAAATCGCCGAACAGCTCCGTGGCCACCCCGTGCGGCCAGTCCGGCGCGCGCACGAAGCACGGCGAGGACGCCACCATCACCAGTCCGCGCACCGCGTCGGGGTGGTCGAGCGCGGCGCGCAGCGCGAACTGCCCGCCGAGCGACCAGCCCAGCCACACCGCCGGACCGATCCGCGCGACGAGCTCGGCTGCGACCGGCGCTGGCTCCAGCGCGGTCGCGTCCTGGCGCGAATGCCCGTGCCCGGGCAGGTCGACCAGGTGCAGGGTGTAATCGGCGCCGAGCCGCTCGACCAGCGGCGCGAACAGGCCGCCGTGCATCGCCCAGCCGTGGATCAGTACCAGCGCCGGCCGCTCGCCCGAAGCCGGCGCGCCCCGTGTTTCGACGTACACGGGCGGCGCTACTGCAGCGACAGCGCGGCGACGCGTGCCTCGGCCTCGGCGCGCTCGCGCGCCTTGGCCAACGTATCCACCAGGCCATCGATCTCGGCGGGCGTGTGCAGCGCCGACAGGGTGATGCGCAGTCGCGCCCGGCCCTCGGGCACGGTCGGTGGACGGATCGCGGCCGCCCAGTAGCCGTGGCGCTCCAGCGTGCCGGCGACCGACAGCGCGCGCGCCTCGCTGCCGAGCATCACCGGCTGGATCGGCGTGTCCGATGGCAGCAGGGTCAGGCCATGGTGGAGCGCACGTGCGCGGAAGCGCGCGATCAGTTCGCCGAGCTTCTCTCGGCGCCAGTGCTCGGTGGCGGCGAGCTTGACCGCGGCCAGGTTGGCGGCGGCCTGCGCGGGCGGCAACGCGGTGGTGTAGATGTAGGATCGCGCGGTCTCGGCGAGGTGATTGATCAGGTCGGCGTCGCCGACCAGCGCCGCGCCATAGCCGCCGAGCGCCTTGCCGAGCGTCACCAGCTGCAATGGCACCTCGGCCACGCCCAGCCGCGCCGCCGCGACGCTGCCGCGGCCGTCGGGACCATGCACCCCGACGCCATGGGCATCGTCGACATACAGCAGCGCCTTCTGCACACGGCTGACCAGCGCCAGCTCGCGCAGCGGGGCGATGTCGCCATCCATGCTGAAGACGCCATCGGTGGCGAGCACCGCCATGCCCTCGGGCAGGCTGCGCAATTGGCGGATCGCGCCCTCCGAATCCGCGTGCGGGTAGCGACGCAGGCGACAGCCCGCCAGCCGCGCGGCATCGATCAGGCTGGCGTGGTTGAGACGGTCCTGCACGCAGACATCGTCCTCACCCAGCAGCGCCTGCATCACCGCCAGGTTGGCGAGGAATCCGCTGCCGAACAGCAGCGCGCGCGGCGCGCCGAGCCAGTCGGCCAGCTCGCCCTCGAGCGCATCGTGGATCGCGTGGTGCCCGCAGATCAGGTGCGAGCCGACCCCGCCGGCGCCCTCGCGCGCGGCGGTGTCCTGCAGGGCGCCGACCACCGCGAAGTGCTGCGACAGGCCCAGATAGTCGTTGCTGCAGAAGTTCAGCAGCTCGCGGCCATCGACCGTGCAGCGCGCGCCGTCGCGGTGGCTGACGCTGCGCCGCACGCGCGTGCGCGACACGGCCTCGCGCTGCACGCGCGCCGCTTCGGTCAGTTCAAGCCATTGCGGGCGGGCCATGGCTCAGGCCGCGCGCGATGATGCGGTGGAGGACGGTTGCGTCCCGGCCGGTGCTTCGACGATGCCGGCATGCACGGTCGTGGCCGCGGCCGGCAGCGGCATCGGCCGCAGGCCGAGCCGCGCGAACAACGCCAGGTCGCGTGCGGTGTCGGGATTGCCGGTGGTCAGCAGCTTCTCGCCATGGAAGATCGAATTGGCGCCCGCGACAAAGCACAGGGCCTGCAATTCGTCACTCATCGATTCCCGCCCCGCCGACAGCCGGACCATAGACTGCGGCATCAACAGCCGCGCGACCGCGACCGTGCGCACAAATTCGAAGGGGTCCAGTTCCACCAGTTCCGCGTCATCGGCCAGCGGCGTGCCCTCGACCTTGACCAGCCGGTTGATCGGCACCGAGTCCGGATGCGCCGGCAGGTTGGCCAGTGCCTGCAGCAGCCCTGCGCGCTGCTCGCGCGATTCGCCCATGCCGACGATGCCGCCGCAGCAGGTCTTCATGCCGACGTCGCGCACGTGGCCGAGGGTGTCCAGCCGGTCCTGGAACTCGCGGGTATGGATGACCTGGTCGTAGAACTCCGGGGCGGTGTCGAGGTTGTGGTTGTAGTAGTCCAGCCCGGCGTCGCGCAGCGAGCGCGCCTGCTCGCCGCTGAGCATGCCCAGGGTGGCGCAGGTCTCCAGCCCGAGCGCCTTGACCCCGGCGATCATCGCCGCGACCTTGGGAATGTCGCGGTCCTTGGGCGAGCGCCACGCCGCGCCCATGCAGAAGCGCGAGGCGCCGGCGTCGCGGGCCTGGCGCGCCTTGGCCAGCACGGCCTCGGTGTCCATCAGCTTCGAGGCCTCCACCCCGGTGTGGTAGCGCGCCGCCTGCGGGCAATAGCTGCAGTCCTCGGGGCAACCGCCGGTCTTGACCGACAGCAGGGTGCTGACCTGGACCTCGCCCGGGTCGAAATGGCGGCGGTGCACGCTGCCGGCGCGGTGCAGCAACTCCGGCAACGGCAGATCCAGCAGCGCGCAGACCTCGGCGCGCGACCAGTCGTGGCGCAGCACGGGTACGTCGTCGGAGGCGGGCGACGGGACGGCGGGCGATTGACTGACAACAGGCATGGGGATTTTCCGACGGACGCGGCGGGCGCAGGCCGGCAGTCTGGAAAGCATGGCCGACCCTGTCAACCAGAGCGCGCTGCCGGCAGTTGACGGGCGCTGGACCCGCATCACCCGGATGCTGTGGCCGCCGCGTTGCCTGCTGTGCGGCGATCCCGGTCACGGCGGCCGCGACCTGTGCCTGGCCTGCGTGGCGATGCTGCCGTGGAACCGCAG